>JALYJX010000300.1 GCA_030775065.1 Gemmatimonadota bacterium
CCTCGGGCCCTCTCGTCGGCCGCACATCGGCTCCGCGGCCCCCCGGCGCCGGCGGCGCGGCTCCCGCCCGGGTCACGCCGCCCGCCCAACCTTCTCGCGATCCCGCGGTTCATCAGGCGGCACATCGAACCATGTGATGCTCCCGCTCCGATGAACGTTGTACTTCTCGCCGTGCTCGTGGTGCCCGGCGATCAGTTCGCATGTTCGTCCGCCGAACATCTTCGTTTTCGCGCCGCACACTCCTATGCGATCGCGCAACTGCTCCATCTTCCGTCGCACCGCTTCTTCGGTCAGCGCGGTCTCGTCGAGGTCCGGCCGACCTGCGATGTAGCCGTGCCATTTCGTTCCCACCTTGCGTGTGATGATTTCCCCTGTCATCGCGCAAAATTCTGCGGGAATGTCCCGCCTCACATCAACTTCACCCGCGTTCCTCCCGCCTCCAGAGCGCAATGCACATTCCGTTGTCTACGCTTAGTGGGGACCACGCGAGCCGAAATCTTAATTAGGCGTCCCATGGACGGGACGCATCGCGGAGTGGATAATTCACGAATGGTCTTCCACGAGGACAACCCACCGCTATTTACCGAGGGTAACCTCTCATATGCGCTCGACGATCACGTCAAGAAGGCGGCGGCTTATGTCGACAAGATTCCGCAACTGCAGTTCATGGCGTCAACTGATGAACAGATCATTGCCCATGTGATTGCTGAGATGGAGATAACGCCGCTCGAACTGCACCTAGACGCGAAGACCCTTGATCAGGAGGAAGCTCAGGTTGACGTAAGCCATGATTCCAATCGGCTTTTCGTCCACAACCGTGGACCCTTCTACGTCCCCGGAACTCGCCTGACAATCTCGATCCCGTACACCGGTCAGCCCGAACTTTGGCGAGTCGCTCCCGGTCACTTCTGGGTTACGCATCCGCGAGCAAACGTGCGCCCTCCCGGCAAGGATGGCGTCGGGAGGATTGAGATCATCATCGAGCATCCGGCGGATGTCAATTCTTCGGACCCAGTGCAGAGCCTTCTAGATGACACGTTACGTGAGCTAGATCAGTGCCTCGCCGCGCAACGTACCGAGATTGACCGGCGTAACGCAGAGCTGCCACCGGCAATCCGCGAGGCGACCGACCGCAGACGCCGATCTCTACGGCAGAGCAGCGTTATCGCCACGTCGCTGAACATCCCACTCAGACAGCGTGACGGCGTACCGGAGATTACTCCGATTGCAATCAAGCGCAAGCTGAAAAGACCACTTCCGTCGGCTCCAAAGCCAGGTGAGCCGCCGCACCCTGGCATCGCCGATGAGGATTACGAGCATATTCTGGCCGTCGTTCGGCATGAGGGGCGTACCTTCGAAGCCACGCCAACGACGTACCGCAATCTCGGTGAGGAGGACTTGCGGAACATTCTGCTCGCACATCTGAACGGCCACTACGAAGGCGCCGCTACCGGTGAAACGTTTCGGAACCAAGGTAAGACAGATATTCGTATCGAAGATGCGAACCGCGCTGCATTTGTAGCAGAGTGCAAGGTCTGGCGAGGCGCTGGCGAGATCGATAACGCGCTCGATCAGTTGCTGTCATACCTGACGTGGCGAGACGCCAAAGCAGCTCTCATCATCTTCAACAAAGACGTAGCTCGTTTCTCCGAGTTGTTGGTAAAGACGCCCGAAGCACTCTGCCGCCATGGCCTGTTTCGCGCTGATCTCGGAACGAATCAGACTGGGGAATGGCGTTCGACGTTCGCGTCCTCGCGCGATTCCGGATCGCTTTTGGTCGTACACACCTTCATTTTCAATCTCTTCGTGGACCGATAACGAACTGGCCGCCTAACTACTCAAGAAGCCGGCAACGGGCCGTTCTTTCGCCCGGCGGCCGGCCCGCCTGCTTCGTCGCAAGCTGCACGGCGCCACGCCGCTTGCAGGCGCGCCCGCCGACATCTCGTTAGTTGCGGCAAGCAGCGCGCCGCTTCTCGCCAGACACCGCGGCCTCGCCGGAGCTTACGCGATAGACGTTAGGCGGATAGAATGTCGATGTGTTTACGCCAGAAACGGCTACATGGCGCCAGAATCTCGACGCGACCTTCGAGCACGACGATCAACTTCGGTTGTTATCGCTCTCGATGGCAGAGGAAAAGTACGGCATCGTCGTCTCGAGTATCCTGAGCGACTTCTTTGCTCTGTCGCGGGCGTTTCAAAGCTTCTATATCGAGACATTCGATCTAATCGCGGACCTTCAGCCGCCGGCGCCGCTGAAGTGGTATTGGCCGCTGGTCTTTACCCACGTGTCAGCCTTCAAGCTCTTCAGGTCCGCGGAACATCTTTTCACTAAGGGTTACCCATTCGTGGGCTACTCACTACTTCGCGAGCTGAAGGATCGCGCCTTCATTCTCGCGGCGGTCGCGCGTGGGTCTGTGTCCTTTCGCGCCGCTCTTGGCTGGGACGTGCAGCCCGCCGTACAGGGCGCGGTAACCATGGCCGATCAGAAGAAAGTTGTACAGGCCAGGAAGAAGATTGACGGCCGGATCCGCCGCGAGACGATCGGCTCAACGAGCGGTTTTGATCCCGCCATTCAAGCAAAGTTGGAGAACTGGAATAGTCTGTTTCATGCCGAGGTCCACGGGTCGAATCTTAGTTTCGCACTTGATCTGAAGGGCTGGCTGGCATCGCGAGGCGCGCTTCCGTACGCAACGACGACGTTACACCCGACTGCCGCTGCCATGTTTGTCAATCGCTTCGAGGAGGCAGCTTGGATGATGCTTCGAACCTTACCCTTTCTTCAGTTATCGCCGTCGATGTTCGGCGACGAGTGGTCAAAAAGATGGCAGGTTCTTAACGAGTCGCTTCTCGAATCGACAAAGTCCAGACCCCAACCGGCGAGTCTTTTTGCCGAATTGGTCATCAAGCTTGTCGACGCCAAGTTCTCGTTCGTCCCGGACCAACTCTACTATAGCGAATTGCATGATGACGCCGATGGCAAGAACGCTCCGGCGGTGCCTACCGCCTAGCTCCTTGGGAGCACCTGACGGCGGCCCGTTCGCGTCCGGCACTCTGCTGAGTGACATCACGTTTCGTGGACGCAGCTATACTGCTCCACCGTGGTCTCTCATGTCGAACTGTTTCGCGGTAACCAGCGACTCGGTAAATACGATCTGCCGACAGAAGTCGCCGGTCAAGACGGCCGCCGATTCCGACTGACCTACGCCATTCGCAAGGGTGGCAATGGCGTGGTCTTCGAAGCTCGACCGCTCAACTACACCAGCTCTCTACCTCAGAAATGCGCGGTGAAATTCCTACGGCAACAGGATGCCTCAAGAATGGACCGATTCAGAAATGAGGTGCGTATTCTTCGCGAGCTAGCACATCCTGCGATCTCGCAATACTTTGACTCGGGCGAACTGAAGATCGACGGGTTGGCTATTCCATGGGTCGCGATGGAGCTCGGCGGGGACAACCTGCGCCGTGTGGTTGAGCTAACTGGCACTTTAGGACCGCCGACGTTGCTTGCTGTTCTCATTCAGATGGCAGAAGCGCTCGACCATCTTCACAGCAAAGGCATCATTCATCGTGATGTTAAGCCCGACAATTTCGTGTTACATCACACACAAGCCGAAGCGGTTCAAATGATCGACTTTGGCATTGCAAAGTACGCAACAGAGGATGTTTCCGGGCGGCCAATGGATCAGTTCACGCAGCAGCAGGAGTTCGTCGGACCGGTATTCTTTTCGTCACCCGAATTGATCGCCTACGCGTCGCGCAAATCGCAACTAGTTGACCATCGCTCCGACTTATTTCAACTTGGGATGGTGATGTGGTTCTTAGCGACCGGCCGAATCGCTGCAGGCGTTCCGGCACGCCGAAGCAGTCCGTTAGGCGACGATTTCTACAATCTCGTATTTTCGCTCCTGAGCGAGTCACCCGAGGATCGTCCGCAGACGGCGGCGGCGGTTCGGGATGAACTCGAGAAGTTGCGCGCGATTACCGCCACCTAACTAACTTCGTGCTCATGCTGCTGTCGATGTTCTTCTTCTTCTTTGCACGGCGTACGCGCACGCTCGTCACCCGGTGGGCCATCGCCGCGCTGAGCTCCTGTTCTTTTTTATGTTTCGCCCACGGCCCGCCCATCACGCGTCTGCACATCTTCGATCGCAACACATCGCACCTTGCACGCCCTCGGCGCGATCCACCAGGCGTAGAACGCGCGCCCCCTCGTGGCGTCACTGTTTTTGCAGACCGGCTGGAACAACCCGGCGCTTCAAAGCCGCAAAAACAGCGCCGCCACTTCCCACCCTCCCATCGCCTGTGGGTTCATGCATCGCACCCGCACGTTTCCCCCGCCCATGCGCCGTCACGCCGCTTGCAGCGGGTTTCCTTTGTTTGCACGCACGCGCTTCGTGGGCAAGCGTCGCGCCGGCGCCCCACCGGAGCGCGCGTCTTCGCGCGCGCTGCGCTTCGCGCATCACAACAACCGATACGCGATCGATCAAGCTCGCATTCATTCGGCATCACGTCGCTTAAAAGTGATCAGCCGTGGTCGCGCGCCGCTTCACACTCTGCTTCGCTAAGTTCTGCCTCGCACCCTTTCAGTTCCCATTGCGCGCGAAGCGCCAACGTGCAGAATATTTCTCACCATGGACTACATGACGCACCTCAACAGCGATCCCGACATCATGTCGGGCGAATGCGTTTTCACCGGCACGCGCGTCACGCTCCGCACCATCATCGCGAGCCTTGCTGAAGGCGATTCCGTCGAAGAATTGCTCGCAAACTTCCCATCGCTCAAACCAGAAGACATCGTCGCCGCGATCGCATTCGCCGCAGACCACGCAAGCAGGCACATTCCGCCACGCGGCTTGCCAGCGGCCGGTCCTCTCGCCCGCAGCTGAGTGAGCAGGAAAATGCACCGACCTAAAACTTCACGTCCGTGCGCCTCAGCTGAGTGAGAAACCCCATCACACTTATCGCTTGAACGCGACGTCGGCCATCGCGCGCGAACGTCGTGTCGTCCGTCGCCGTTGTCAAGTCACCCCCGCCACAC
>JALYJX010000301.1 GCA_030775065.1 Gemmatimonadota bacterium
ATTTGAGTTCACGTCGCCAATTCGAAAAGTGCACGACTTTCTGACGGTCGGTGCTCCGGCTCCACTTCAGGCCGCGGGAGCGGTCGGCATGGCTTTCGACGCCGACTACTACAACCACATAGCTCTCGACTACCGTGCGCGCCGCGACACGATGGTGGCGGCACTTCAGGAAGGCGGGTTCAGGTTCTCGGCGCCCGAAGGTGCCTACTATATCCTCGCCGACTTCTCGGAGCTTAGCGATCTACGCGGAGTGGCGTTCGCGCTCTGGCTCGCGAAGGAGGTTGGTGTCGCGACCGTCCCCGGCACGAGCTTCTACCACAAGCCCGCGATGGGCGAGACAGTCACGCGCTTCGCGTTCTGCAAGAAACCGGAAACCCTCGACCGCGCCGCGGAGCGTCTTGCTGTTGTGTCTGCGAGGGTTTAGGCAGGAGGATCCAGATCAGTGCCGTCTACCTCGCTGAATCTCTCAGCGCACATCGCCCTGATGTCGTGTGGCGTTCGCGTGGAGACAAAAGCACCCTTTCTCACCGCAATCAGAATCTCGGCAGACACGTCCTCACGAAGAATGCCGGTGGGTGATGCGATAACGGCGGCGAGCTTCGACACCGGGAATGGATAGGTTGTCCGATAGTCGACGTTTGATGCACGAACGAAAAAAGGATGATCCCCCACGTTTAGCGTAATTGTGTGGTCGGTTGTGGGTTTTTCCGACACGACCATCACCGCAAGGACCTTCTGGGTTTCCGGATGCGGATCGGACAGCACAATCCAGAGGTGGGATTGCCCGGGTCGAGGTCCGGGCATGACAAATGTCCTGCCGGCCCGGATGGAACTCATCCGCTTTAAGCTGCGGCTACGCTCTGGTTTTCCGCGGTGTTGCCGGCGACGCTAGTCAGAAACTCCTCCGCCTCGAGATCACCCTCGATTTCGTCTGCTTCTGCCTCCGTGTGGCCCTCCAAAAGCAGAACTTCGCGGTAGCTGATCCGAACGGATGACGAGGTCCGGCGATATTCCGGGAAGTTGTGGCTCGCGTCGCGGACATCCCACCGTGTCTTGTTTCCCCACTCCTCAAAAACTTCCTTCAGGATTGCCTCTTCCGCAGGCGCAAGCTCTCCGTTAGGAGCCTCTTCAATCAATTGCACTTCGTATCTGTCGTATCGGCTGATGTACCGATGCCAGTATGTGGGATCGGACGGGTCTGGCTCGGCCGCAACCAAATCATACGTGCGGCTCAACACCGGACCATGCGGCATGGAAACCCATTGGTCATATGTGATTGGCCGCCCCAACTGTAACAGAGCCTTGCGATCAGCGAAGTAAAGAAGCTTGATGAGCTTCATGTACGACATTATCCCGCCGCGACGACGGAGCAAATACGCCGCTGCTTGCGTCGCTCGCTCTTCTTTAAATCGCAATGGCATCATCGGTGAATATACGACCAAACTCGCGCAGAGTTCCCGAACACTAGCCGAAGGGTCTTGCGAAATCAAATGACCTCGAATTGCGCCATGACACCCAGTGCACTGGCCCCCTTATTTCTCAACCGAACTGCGTATCCACGCTGCATGCTCCGCCAGTTTAAAGGTATGGCCGGATGTCAGAGACGAGCGTAACCTTTCCCAAACCGGCGTAAGCGCCGTTCTGCATTCCGAGGATTCAAGGCATCAGCATGGCAATGAAACGGTCCGGCTCAGGGAAGCCAACGAAGTCTCCGCAGCGCAGGACTGGTCGCAAAAGGGCGAGCAAAGCGGACAGTCCCCCAGAATCACGGGCGGATAGCTACGAGCATCCCGAAGCCGAAATCGCCAACCGCCCCGACATCGGCACACAGGCGGGGTTCAGAAAGAAGAAGCCCGCGAAGAATTACAGGTACGATTCGTCACTCGCGCCCGCGCTCGACTGGGACGGCACAAACTCGGCTCGCGAGCAGGGCGAGGCGTTGATTCGACGGATTATCGACGCGAAGACCATCGAGGACGCGAGGAGTGCGGCCGAGGAGCTGGCGCGGATGTCCCGGCCGTTTCTCGACTGGTCGGGTAAGGCCGAGCGACTGTCGTTCGACGTGCCGACACTGCCGCTGTTCGTGCACGAGCGGCTTTCGACCGAAGCGATTCTGGAGACGCTCAAGAGTCACGAGCGGAGCAAGCAGGAGTCGCTCGACCTGTTCGGCGATCCGAAGCGCTCGATTGCCGACCAGATGCTCCGCGCCTACGAGCACAAGGACCGCTGGGTGAACCGCCTCATACTCGGCGACTCGATGGTGGTGATGAACTCGCTGCTGGAGTACGAGGGGATGGGCGGTCAGGTGCAGATGATCTACATCGATCCGCCGTACGGGGTGAAGTTCGGATCGAACTTCCAGCCCTTTGTGCGGAAGCGTGACGTAAAGCACAACGACGATGCAGACATGACGCGTGAGCCCGAGATGGTGCAAGCGTATCGGGACACGTGGGAGCTGGGGCTGCATTCGTATCTCACGTATCTGCGGGATCGCTTGCTTGTGGCGAGGGAGTTACTGACGCCGAGCGGGAGTGTGTTCGTGCAGATCTCGGATGAGAATCTGCATCACGTGAGAGAAGTGATGGATGAGGTGTTTGGCGCGGCTAACTTCGTTTCACAGATAAGCTTTCTGAAAACCTCCGGCTTCGAAACCAACACAATCGCTACCCTCGGGGATTATCTCCTCTGGTACGCAAAACGAAGCGATGCGCTGACAGTTCGGAAGTTATTTCGTGACCAGCCAACAATCCTCGGGGAAGGGAACGCAGTCTGGTTGATGTTGCCCGACGGTAGCTATCGGGGACTCACCGCAGAGGAGGCGCGAGGCGATAAACCATTGCCTTCAGGTACGCGCCTCTATCGCCCGGCGGACGTTACCGCCCAGGGCGCTTCGCGAGACCCCCAGCCGTTCGAGTTTGACGGGCGAACGTTTAACCCGGGGAATGCTTCCCATTGGAAGGCGAATTTCCCAGCAGGTATGGAACGACTCGCCTTTGCAGGCCGCCTTCACATCGCTCGGAATTCCTTGCGATATCGGAGATTTACCGACGACTTCCCGTTTGAAGCGATAGGAAACGTATGGGATGACACGCGGACCGGTAACTTCACAGGTGAGAAGCGCTACGTTGTGCAGACCGCAACAAAGGTGGTTGAGCGATGCATCTTGCTGGCGACGGATCCAGGGGATCTTGTCCTCGATCCAACATGCGGCTCGGGAACAACCGCCTACGTCGCCGAGCAGTGGGGCCGACGGTGGATCACCATCGACACATCACGCGTCCCACTCGCACTCGCGCGCCAGCGTCTCCTCACAGCGACATATCAATGGTATGAGCTGAAGGAAAACGCGCGCGGCCCCGCCGGCGGTTTCGTCTACAAACGCAGGCAGAACAACCGCGGCGAAGAAGTCGGCGGAATCGTCCCGCACATCACGCTCAAATCCATTGCCAACGACGAGCCGCCCGCCGAGGAAGTCCTCGTCGATCGCCCCGAGGTGAACAACGGAATCACTCGTGTCTCCGGACCGTTCGTCGTCGAAGCGACAATTCCCACTCCCGTCGACTATGAGGGCGACGGCATCGAAGACTCGGCCGCCCAACCCGCGGAATCCTATGCGTCGTTCGTCGATCGCATGCTCGAAGTCCTGCGCAGAAATCCAAAGCTCCAGCTCACCGGCAACCGCATGGTCGAGCTCCGCAACATTCGCCCGCCCGCGAAATCCATGTCACTCTCGGCCGAAGCGATCGTTGACGCCGGCGCTCTGCCGGGCGCGTCGCTGAGCGATGTCATAAACGAAGCAGAAGAAAAACGCGGCGACACACTTCCACTTTCCGGTAAACCAATTGCAATTGTGTTCGGCCCCGAGAACGGCGCAGTCAGCGAAAAGCTCGTGCTCAACGCGGCCAAGGAAGCCAACGCGCGGAATTACGCCCACCTCGTCGTCATCGGATTCGCAGTCCAGCCGACTGCGCGCGAAATGATCGAGACTTCCGAGAGCACAATAGGGATACCCGCGACCTATGTCGCCGCGACTCCCGACATTCTCATGGGCGATCTCCTCAAGACGATGAGGTCGAGCCAGATCTTCAGCGTCTGCGGCCTGCCGGAGGTCAAAGTCACAAGAGCGCAGAGTCGCAGTAACTCGGATCCCGCGCGATACGTCGTATCGCTGCTCGGGCTCGACACCTTCAACCCGTCGACCATGGACGCCGAGTCGATCGAAGGAAAGGACGTGCCGGCGTGGTTTCTCGACAGCGACTACAACGAGCTGTCGTTCCACGTCACGCAGGCGTTCTTCCCGAGAACCGGCGCGTGGGACAACCTCAAGCGGGCGCTTCGCGCGACGCACGAGGAATCGGTGTGGGACCACCTGAACGGAACCGTCAGCGCGCCTTTCGAGGCGACGCCGGCTACGAAGGTCGCCGTGAAGGTGATTGATACGCGAGGCAATGAGCTGATGGTGGTCAAGACCATCGGCGAGGCGATATCCAGGGAATGATTCAAGCGCCTCCGAATCACCCGGCTCTCGTTGATGAGATCGTCCAGACACTCCTGACGAGGTTTCGTCCGAGGAGGATCTATCTCTTCGGCAGCCGCGCGCGCGGCGACGCGAAGCCCCTCAGCGACTATGACTTCCTGATGGAATTGGATACGCGCCCTGAAGGGGTGCCCATGTCGGGCAATATTCTCTGGCTGGAAGATTTTGGCGCTATTGAAGTTCAGGTCCACACTAGATCAACGGGCGCGCTCGAGCGTCGCAAGGACGATCCCGGGTGCGTTGACTGGGACGTGGTTCGCGAAGGGCAACTGCTATTCACAGACGGCAGTTTACCCGATGTCCGCCCCGCGCCGGACCGCGGTGTTGTCAGAGAGCCGCGGCGCGATCCACCGAAAACGCTCCGCGAATGGGTCAGACTCGCTGACCAGGACCTCCGGGTTGCACGCCACTTGTCGTCGGATTTGAAAAATTGGAA
>JALYJX010000302.1 GCA_030775065.1 Gemmatimonadota bacterium
GCCGTCGGATGCGAGGCAGGCTGCGCGCACTGACGCGCTGACGAGCAGTTCTCCGTCCGCCATGCCGCGTCGAATCTCCTGCACGAATACGACCGATGCGCCTCGAAGCTCCTCGATCTGGACCGACACTGCGAGCGCGTCATCAAAGAGTGCGGGTCGATGGTACCGGATGTTGACTTCGACTACGACGAACTGAAGGCGTTCGTCACGCAGGAGGACAGCCTGATCGATCCCGATCGACCGCAACCACTCGCTGCGCGCGCGTTCCAGGAATCGCAGGTAATTTGCGTAGTACACGACGCCGCCGGCGTCCGTGTCTTCCCAGTAAACCCGCACCGGGAAAGTGAAGGTATCCACCGCGGCCTAGCCGCGAAAAAGCGGCAGGCTGCCGCTCGCCGCGTCGGCCTGCGGCGGCTCGCGACCAAAATGTCGCCAGGCCGAGGGTGTCGCGATGCGCCCGCGTGCCGAGCGCACGAGGAAACCCTGCTGGATCAGGAAGGGCTCGACGACGTCTTCGAGGGTGTCGCGCTCTTCGCCGAGCGTCGCGGCGAGACTGTCGATGCCGACCGGTCCGCCGTCGAATTTCTCGATGATGGTCTTGAGAATCCGGCTGTCCATGTCGTCGAGACCGAACTGGTCGACGTCGAGCAGTTGGAGCGCTTCCTTCGCGATGTCGCGCGTGATGAAACCACCCGCTTTCACCTGAGCGTAGTCGCGAATGCGGCGCAGCAGACGGTTTGCCACGCGCGGCGTTCCGCGTGAGCGGCAGGCTATCTCCTCCATTCCGCCTTTATCGACGGAAACCTTCAGCACATCCGCGGTGCGGCGCACTATCATCTCGAGATCGCTCGCCGGATAGAAGTTCAATCGCTGCTCGATCCCGAAACGCGCACGCATGGGGGGAGTGAGCAATCCGAGTCGCGTCGTCGCGCCGACCAGTGTGAACCTCTCGATGCCCATCGTTATGGTCTGCGCCTTCGGGCCGTCGCTCAGCCGGATGTCGATCTTGTAGTCCTCCATCGCCGGATAAAGAAATTCCTCGATGATCGGGCGCAGCCGGTGAATCTCGTCGATGAAGAGGATGTCGCCTTCACGGAGATTGGTGAGCGTTCCGACAAGGTCCCCGGGCTTCTCCAGGGCCGGTCCTGACGTGGCGCGGACGTTAACACCCATCTCGCGCGCGATGAGCTCAGCGAGAGTGGTCTTGCCGAGTCCGGCGGGACCGAAGAAGAGGGTGTGATCGAGCGGCTCGCGGCGAAGGAGCGCAGCGTCGATGTAGATCCGCATGCTGTCCTTCACCTTGGGCTGACCGATGAACTCGGCTAATCGCTGTGGGCGAAGCGAAAGCTCCACGACGGATTCGTCGCCAAGAATTTCAGGGGTGGTGATTTCGGCGCGGGTCACGGTCACGTCATGGTCCGATCAGGCAGCGTGAGACTTCCGTTGCCTCAGAATATGGGCCGAAGATAGACCGAAAACCAGTCTCATCCGATGGTCGAGACTTCCAGGCTCATCGGACTTTCGTTCAGGATGTAGCTGACATCCGCCACTTTGACCGCCATTCTAAACACCCACCGTCCAAAGCGTCCGTCTGCGTTGACGGCCTGTACCCATCTTTCGGCGGCCGCGCCCTTCACCTCCTGAAGAGGGTCATAGCCTTTCGTCTCGAGGATGAGGTTGACCGGCTGACCTTCGTTCGTCCGAGAGCGACGAACGATGAAGTCGGGCATAAAATCGTGCATCTCGCCATTGTGCATATAAGGAATCGCGAACTGAAGTCCGGCGTTCTTCACGAACGATTCGACCGAAGCGTGGCGATCGATGTAGAACGCGGCTTCCGTTTCCCATCCGGAATCCGCGACTATGTAATTCACGTGGCTTCGCTTCGTCGGGCGCACGTCCTTGCTCGTCCAGAAATCAACATCGGCCGTCGAGCCTTCTTCCCGAAGCGCATCGAATCGGGGCAGCTCGGGACTTTCTCCCGCAGCAACGTCCGGCTGAATCTGCTCCAGAAGTATTTCCACCGCCCATGTGTAGTAGGGCGCCTGGAATACATAGACACGCTCGGCAGTCGGTGGAACCATCACAAAGTCCATGACAAATTTCCGGCAGATTGCCTCCAGCTGCGGAAAAAGAACATGCGGTGGAACGGTGGTGTCGCGTTGCGCGAGGTAGTTCTTCGTGAGGGCCGAAGCCATCTCGAAGACTCCGCGCTGAATGCGCATTCCTTCGAAGAATGGTGCGATCGTTACCTCTCGCATTGCGCCAGGAAGTGCCGGTACGGCGTTGCCCTCTGAATCGATCGTCAGCCCTGACATGTCGACAATCGTCGGATAATCTCCCGGACGGATGAGGAGCCGCGGCATACTCGCCCAATTCACGGTCACCCGGCTTTTCACCGCCTGGGTGTAGCCGTCGACGCGGGGGAATCGTATCTCGAGATCCGAGCGATCCTCGAGCGCTTTGACGTGAAAACGTTTCGGCGGCGGGGTTGGCGCGCCGTTTTTGCTTTTGAACGGAACTATCTCGAACGGAACTCCAAAAACCTGCGCGACTTCTTCGGTGAAAAGCCCGTTCTCGCCGACATCGTAGCTGGCTCTCCGAAGTCCGCGGCCGACAACCTGCTCGCAGAGCAGCTGCGACATGAAGGGCCTTAGCCCGATGATATGAGTCACCGTCGTCGCGTCCCAACCCTCCGTGAGCATTCCGACGCTCACGATGCACCGAATGTCACGGCCAGGGGGATGCAGATCGCGCTCGAGCTTCGTTGCGAGCTCCTCGAAGCCGGTCGGATAAACGGCTCGCCCCTGACGGTCGCGCGGCCAGTCGAGCTTTCCAACCGTGTCGAGCGTAAATCGCATCCATCGCACTTCGTCGCTCTTGGCGCCGTCAGTATCACTTTCGGCGATGACCTTCGTGTCAACGCGAATTGTGTTGAGGCGCCCGTTCTCGTTTCGTAATTCCGGAATTGCAAACCTGGGCAAATCCACCGACTGCTTTCCTTCGGCAATCCACTCGTAAACCGCCTTCGCCAGGCGAATGTCCTTGCAGACCACGATCATCACCGGCGGTCGCTCGTCCTCGCGGTCGGCCCAGCGACGAAATTCCTCTCGCCAGTCTCCGGCAAGCATGCTGATGGGCTGCGCCGCGTGCTTCAGCACCGCGTCGGCCTTCGGTCCGGAGTTTCCCGTCCCTCGCTCGGTTCGGGTGAGCTTTTCCTTTACCCACTCCCAGACATTGAAATACTTTGCTCGCTCGGCTCCCGTTGTATCGGATGCCGCGAGCTGTGGCACTTTCACCAGGCCACTTTCAATGGCGTCGACAAGACCGAAGTCGCTGACAGTCCAGGGAAAGGGACGCGCGGTATCGCGACCCGCGCGGGCGAGAAAATAAGGAGTGGCCGAGAGGTCTATGGCGAAGTTTATTCCGCGCTGAGCATGGACTTTGTCGAGGCCCGCGATCCACACCGTCGCCTCTTCGACCATCGGCTCATCCTCGGCCGCAGTTCCCGCAAGTGATTCCTCATCGGATTCCTCCGACCCTGGATGAATTCTATAGGCGTGGTGCGCCTCGTCGTTCAGAACGAGGAGATTCTGTTTCTTCCCGAGCTGGCGGCCGAGCACCCGCTCGACCAGTGCAGTGTCACTCTCGATGTAGCGGCGGAAATACACTGAAGCCCATTTGAGTTTTCCCGTGTCGTCGCTCTCCTCGTGCTTCACGAACATGATCTGCGCGTCGACCTGTTTCTGATACTCTTCGAGCGTGAGATAGCGTTTGCCGCGAGCTGTGGTGTTCTTTTCGCCGATGTGAATTGTCTCGTCGCGCTCTTCGATCACACCTTTCCTGACGACTCTTGAAGAAACGTCTCCGACACGGCCCATCTCCTGAGCCTCGAATACGTGCCAGTTGGTTACGAGGACTCGTCCGCGCGCGAGGAGCTGCATCATGTGCGCGGGCACGAGATCGCGCGTGCGATAGAGACTCGCATCCCCCGCTGCGGGGTCGAGCTCCCGCAGCCGGTCGCGGATGGTGACATTCGGGCAGATGATAAGCACTGCGTCGGAAAAACGCGCGTCTGACTTGTTGTTGACTTTGTTGAGGATGCTCCATGCCGAAAGCATTGCCATCACCGTGGTTTTGCCGGTTCCAGTCGCCATCTTGCACGCGTAGCGCGTCCATGGAGCAAAATCGTCCGCGCGAAACTCCGGAGCGGGCTCGTCAGGCGGAACTTCTATTCCCTGAAGGAAGTCGGGGCGCGCCTCGCGAAGGAAGATGATTGTTTCGGCCGCCTCGACCTGCGCGAAGAACAGCCGGTTCCTTTCGCGGTCGGGACGTTTCCACAGATCGAGCAGCTCACGCGTTGTGCGGGTAACTCCCGGGTATGCGGCGTCTCTCCATTTACCGACAGCTTCGCGAAGGCGATTGACGAGAACCATTTCATAGGCGTTCTCGTAGTTCCGCATTCGCGCGAGCGTGCCGTCGGAGAGGTCCCAGTCCTCGCGCTGATTCCGCGGTCGGAAGACGAACGATGTCCGTCGTCCTTCGACTTGCCGGGGTGTCTCGCCCGCCTGGATGTACCAGTGCTTGTCAGGCTCCTCGTAGGGTGAGACGAGGATTGGCTGGGTGACTTCGATGCTCACGGCAGCTCGGCTCGTATCACCTTGACGATACGCTCCGCCGCTTCGAGAGCGCGCTCTGCATCAGACTCTGAAATCTCATGCGGCTCCGAACCAGCGAGCCAGGGTTCATCGTCCGGGTATCGGGCGGACACTGCGTATCGCGTAAGAGACCAGCAATCCCGGTCGATGTCCGGCAGCGTGAATCCAAACTGTCGCGCCTGGATGAGCAGTTGCTTCAGGTTGTGCGTTTCGAGCGGAGGTTTCCACTGACTGATGACGAGTGCCTTCAAAAACTTCTCAACCGCCTGCTGGCAGTGAAAGCAGATTGGCTCTTTCCAAT
>JALYJX010000303.1 GCA_030775065.1 Gemmatimonadota bacterium
GGGCAGGCTCACGAAGGCGAAGATCGACGGAGCATGGCGGGCCTATGTGTACACGGCGAGCGATGAACGGATCGGAACGATCGCGCTCACAGAAGAGAACGGAACGGAACAAGGGTCGAGCTGGACGATCCGGGACATCGAGGGGAAGGTGTTGCGGCGCTACGCGAAGTCGGGCTCGACCTGGACGTGGAACGAGGACTACATCTATCGCGGCAGCCAGATGCTGGCGGCGGAGGTCCCCGGCGGGACCAAACATTTCCACCTCGATCACCTCGGCACGCCACGGCTGGTGACCGACAGCGAGGGCGTGGAGATCTCGCGCCACACGTACTACCCGTTCGGGTATGAAGTAGGGGCGGCGACGTCCGGCGAGAAACAGTTCACGGGCCACGAGCGGGACTCGCCCACGCTCGATTACATGCACGCTCGGTATTACGGGCCGACTTGGGGACGGTTCCTGTCTGTCGATCCATATCTCGATCTTCACAAGGCAACACGGAATCCGCAGAATTGGAATCGGTACGCGTACGTTCGCAATAACCCCATCAATCTCGTAGATCCGGATGGCCGAGACGACGTGAATGTCGGCCCTGACTTCGAGGTCGCAGGTGCGGCTGGTAGCCCTGAGAAGCACAAGGAATTCTTAAACAACTTTGGAAATGTACTCCTCGGGTCTGCATCAGTTGTTCTTGCCACAGTCGTCTTTGACGCTGGACCAGAGTTCGGCGATGGCGAACTGCCCAAAGCCAATCGTCAGCGATCATCAGTTCAGGCTAACAAGAAGGCAGGCGACGCGTTTCGCGACCCAGTTGCGGATGGCTTGAAAGCCGAAGGACGCGACGTGCAAAAGGAGGTCGTTAAGAAAACGCCATTCGGACCAAGAGTTATCGATATCGAAGTCAGTCAGGGTGGCAAGGTTCGAGGTGGGATCGAGACAAAGGTGGGTAATTCGCCCTACAAGCCGTCACAGCGTGCGAAGGACTGGTGGTTGCGGAAAGTCAAAGATTACATCGTCGTTGTGGTGCGGCAGGCGCTCTGACTAGTGGTGTCCATGACCACTGCACGTGTATTCACGCAGTTGCTGAGATCTGTTGAGAGCATTCTTGGACCAGCCGGCTTTGCTCGCACGAAGCGATCGTTTTGGATCCAGAGCGGCAACAACATCGGCATCATCGATGTGCAGAAGAGTCGAAAGAGTACGGCCGATCGCGTGCTCTTTACTTTGAACTTAGGTGTGTGGTCGGATCGTGTTGGCAGCTTCGTTGCGGGTGGCACAAAGTCGCATCCGCCAGAAGTAGATGACTGTCATTGGCGAGAACGAATTGGTTTTTTGTTGCCGGACCGAGAAGACAAATGGTGGACGATCAACGAAAGCGATGACGCGGCAGCGGTTATCGACGACGTTGGTCCAGTGATGGAGAGTGTTGCTGTGCCGGCCGTGATCGCCCACATTAACGACGATGCACTCCGCGACGAATGGCTGATGGATAAGTCGCCCGGACTCACGAACGTGCAACGCCTGATGTATTTAAGCATCCTGTTGAAAGAGATCGGCCCCCAAGACGCCTTAAGTGGCGTGGTCGCTGATCTCAAGAGGAACAGTCAAGGGAAGCTGACCGAAGCGATCGTCACGAGACATGTACAGAAACTGGAGTTGCATGCTTGACAAACGTCTGCTGGGGAGATGGCGTAGCGTTGCTGGCGTTGGGCCAGAACTGGTCACGATCGATTTCGAAGGTGATGGCTCATTGACATACACGATCCATGGCCCAAGTAGCGATCAGAAGATGTTGCTTCGATACACCGTTGAAGATGGCGTCATCATTACCGACCAGCCCTCGGCCCCACGCGAAGAGCGGACCGCGTATCGAATTACCACGGATGGTCAATTAGTGATGCTCTACAGCGGTGAGCAATCGGTGTTTATTCGTGACGCCGGTTAAGAAGGTTCAGCTGGTCGCGGCGCCTAGAGTCTTTGTGAATCATCCCCCTCCCACCCGCGCGGCCGCCCGATTCGCGCGAGTGGTCCTTACCGGCCCGTTGCCGTCGGCCACGCTCACGGTCGACGGCTCGTCCACGATTCCCAGGGCCAGAGCAAGGCCATTCACGTGGCCCTCATGCGGCATCGGCCAACACCGCGTATCTGTACCGCGTGCGGGCGAAGAAGGCATCGACGTTCTCGGCGTGGAGCAATCTGGATCTGGCCACGACGGTGATGTTCCCTGATCCGGCGATGCAGGGATTCGTCGGATCGCACGTGACCGAGGTGCGTACGGCCGTCAATGCGGTGCGGGCCCTGGCCGGGCTGGCGGCGGCGAGCTTTGCGGACACGAATCTCACCGGAGTAGTATGGAGAGCGGTGCATATCGAGGAACTGCGCAATGCGTTGACCCCGGCGCGAGTGCAACTGGGGTTGCCGGCGGTGAGTTACACCGACCCCGGCTCGCTGGCTGGTTTGTTGTTCAAGGCAGCGTACATCACGGATCTCCGCGGAGGTGTGCAGTGAAGCGCGGCCTCGAGGTCATGGCCGCACTGCTGGTGCTGGTGCTGCTGGTCGCGTTGCCGATGACGGCGCAGCGGCCCGCAGGGACCACGAGCTATCGCGTGTCGCTGCTGCTCTATCCGGGAGACGACGCTGGTGCATTGGCTACGCAGGTGGCCACGATCTACCGCGGGAAGCTGGAAGGCGCGGTCGATGCCGCAGGGACTTTCACGATCGCACTCTCGGAATCGATGGCCACGATGATTGCGCGCGACCCGCACGTGCGTTCGGTGGAAAAGCTGGACCTGGGAGCGGCCGTGACGACTGAGGCCACGGCCACGGGCGCCATCGGAACGAATGCGGTGACGGAATGGAAGTTGGGCGACTACCAGTACGACGGATCGGGGAACATCAAGAAGATCGGCAATGACGTCTTCGTGTACGACAGCCGGAGCCGGTTGACCCGAGGCGATGCGGGAGCGGGGCACAAACAGGAATACACGTACGACGGATTCGGGAACGTCCGCACCATCATCACGGACGCCCCCGGGCCGATCGCCACGAACCAGACCAGCCCGTACAAGACCAGCGTGGCCGTGAATCCGAAGACGAACCGTGCCGAGTTCCCGGGAACGGATACGGGCAATCCAATTGAGACCGATCCGCTCACGGGACAGGCCTACAGCATGGCCGCGCAGTACGACGCCACCGGGAATGTGATCGCCCTGCAGATCAACGACAACGACACGTTCCAGTATGACGGTCTGGGCAGGCTCACGAAGGCGCGGATCGACGGAGCATGGCGGGCCTATGTGTACACGGCGAGCGACGAGAGGATCGGGACGATCGCGCTCACAGAAGAGAACGGATCGGAACAGGGGTCGAGCTGGACGATCCGGGACATCGAGGGGAAGGTGTTGCGGCGCTACGCGAAGTCGGGGTCGACCTGGACGTGGAACGAGGACTACATCTATCGCGGCAGCCAGATGCTGGCGGCCGAGCTGCCCGGCCAGACCAAGCACTTCCACCTCGACCACCTCGGCACGCCACGCCTGGTGACCGACAGCGAGGGCGTGGAGATCTCGCGCCACACGTACTACCCATTCGGGTATGAGGTAGGGGCGGCGACGTCCGGGGAGAAACAGTTCACGGGTCACGAGCGGGACTCGCCGACGCTCGATTACATGCATGCGAGGTATTACAACCCCTCGATGGGACGGTTCCTCTCCGTTGATCCGGGCAAAGACTGGGATCCACAACGACCACAGTCGTGGAACATGTACTCATACGTTCGGAACAACCCGATCAATTCGACCGATCCCACCGGTCGGTGTCAGAAGCCTGTCGATGGCGACTGCACCGATATGACGATTGACGTTGTGGCGAAGGCGGGCACCTTCCTTGAGAACCTTGAATTTACGATGAGTATGGCGTGGGCGACACCGGAAGGACGAGGAGAGGTTGCGCCACCAGCGCCGAACGGGATGGTGTACGCGGTCATTCCTGTCGGCTTCGGGTCGATCAGAGGGCCTGCCTTTACCAAGCCTACCTTGCCGCCTAAGACACTCGCGGCTCAAGGCGAAGTGACGATCAAGCACAATTACCGAAGTGGTGATCACGGGCCGGCTCACGCTCACGTGGAGGGCGGCGGTCCGCCAACGCGGATCGGCCCCAAAGGGAAACCCATTCTTGACGATCCTCCAATGACATCAACCCAACGCGCTGTCTACGAAGCTAACAGGACTTTTGTCCGTCGCGCGATCAACAAGATTGGGCGTTGGCTCGACTACATGGGTTTATAGCTTCATGACTGACCACCACAACGACTATGTATGGGTGTTCAACGGCGAAGGCGCGCAGTTTCCTTCGGGTGTCTTTCGCACGAAAGAGGAAGCGCGTCTATGGATCGAGAAGAATGCTCTTAGTGGTGTGCTGACCGCATATCCACTCGACGAAGGTGCATTCGATTGGGCGGTGAGAAACGGGACTTTCATCGTGAAGTCGGAGAAGCATAAGTCTCCGGAGTTCATTCAGAAGTTTTCAGGCGGAGCGCAACCGCACTCTCACTTCGAGCATGGAAAGGAAGGCGGCTCGTGAATCGGAACTGGACTCAAAGCCGTCGCTCTTCGACGTGACTTCAGCATCGACCCACGCACGCCGCGGCACGGCCCTTGCGGTGCGCGCGAAAAGGTGCGTGATCGTGCGCGCGGCAACGTCCGCGCCGCGGCTCCCTACACGGCCACGGTCACGGATGCCACCGGTTGTTCGGCGACGGCGAATCGGACCATCACGGTCGTGCTGCCCACACCCCGTGCTCTGACTGCCACGGCCACCTCGGCAACGCAGGTATCGCTCAACTGGACGTATTCCGGTTTGGCGGACAGCTATGAGATCGAGCGTCGTGTGCCTGGAGGATCGTTCGTCCCTCACGGCACTTCGCCCACCACGTCGTTTACCGGTGCGGCATCGGCCAACA
>JALYJX010000304.1 GCA_030775065.1 Gemmatimonadota bacterium
GGCTAACCCTCCTCGTCCTCCAATCGGGGGCGACGTCCCATAACGGTATGAAATGAGCATAATGCGCCCGGATACGCCACCCTGCCACCACGACTGGAGAATTGGTGACATCACGGCATCTTTCGCCGACTTTTCGTCGCTCGGTGACCGCTTGGCCTTCGTGTTCTATGACCCGTGGACAGTGGGCGCAGGGCTCGATCACGCACTGACCGCACGGATAGTGGACGAGGGAATGCGCATTGCCGCGTTCCAATACCGGGCGCTTGCCGAGCAGGACGCGGAACAGATCTATCGTAAGAACAAGCCCATTCGCGATGACAATGCGTGGCACGTGCCGCGTCAGGTGTACAGCATGGGCGTTTCGTGCGGTATCATATTCGAGACCGATGCCCAGTGCTCGCAACGTATTTGCCGCATGAAAGGCTTCGCCAACCCGTCTCGCAATTCGGCCGGATCGCTGCGGTACGATTTCGGTGCGCCGAATCGGTCACTCAGTCTGATGCACTCGTCCGATAATTGGGCCTCGATGCTGGCAGAGTGCCTCGTGTTCTTCACCCCCGACGCGCTTCGCGCGACGTTCGCTTCCGTGCGTTCGGGACCGCCCGGCATCAGTCCCTCGGCTTTGGCGTGTGACCCGTGGCGACGGACGGCCGAGCGCATCGTCGAGCGGTCCCCCTTTCGGCTCTTGATCACCGTGCGAGAGCGCGCCGCGACCGTAGTCACGGCGGCGATGGGAGCACACGTCTCCCCAACTCTCCGGCGCCTGCTGCATCAACTCATCACCCAGTGGGGCTCCGCGGCGGCGACGATGCGGGACACTGATCCAATTCTCGATCAGGCCCGAACCTATCTCCAGCTCGTTCATGCGGAATGCGCAATGGTGGCCGATGTGGCGAAGCATGTCCGCGAATGGGAGGCGAGCGACGCTGGAATCGTGGCATATTCCCCCCGGCTCTACTGCGCCCGCACGCCGCGAGTACTTCCAGTGATGGAGCTGCTCGTCAGATTGACGATGCCGGAACGGTATGCGGTCACGGACGCCGAACTCCTATGCGATCGCAGCGGCTTGTGCGTGGACCGGTGGGAGCGCCTTCTCTTCGTGACCACGCTTTTTGACTTTAACGACTACATCAGCGGCGTCCATGCGCGTTGATCTCTCGCTTCCGCGACACGACTCAGGCGAGTTCCCGACAGTCGTAGACACCGATCATTCATTCGGAGCGCTGACCCAGCTGCTCCACGAAGTACACGGAGAGAGGCAGAAATTCGTCATCGTCGACGCAAACGTTGCCGCGCTGTCTCCGCTGCTTATGCAATCGTTGAATCGGCCCCGCGTGACTGTCATACAGGTTCCCGCGGGAGAAACTCACAAGACATGGGACACTACTGGTACGCTGCTCCACCAGATAATCTCTCACGGCCCGTCTCGAGACGATCTTATCGTCGGCATCGGTGGCGGCACCATCTTAAACACGGCCGGGGTCGTCGCTGGGGTGCTACTACGTGGCATGCCGCTCATACACATCCCGACGACATTGACCGCGCAGGCCGACGTCTGTCTGGGGGGAAAGCAGGCGGTGAACTTCCTGGGCTATAAGAACCAAGTGGGCCTGTACTATGATCCGGTGCACTGTTACATCAACACGGCCTTTCACCACACCGTTGTCGCGTCCGAACTGAGGCTCCAACTGGTGGAGGGTCTCAAACTCTGCATGGCGGCGAGCGCCTCGGAGTTCTGGGACATCTACGGTCGCCTAGCCACATTCGACGGCAGAGACGATGTGGCGATGGCAGAGCTTGTCATTCGACTCCTCAGGCTAAAAGCGCCCTTCGTTCGCACTGATCCATTCGAGCTGCGCGAGGGGCTCTGCCTTATGTACGGCCACACTGTCGGCCATGCCATCGAGATGGCCTCTCAGGGAGCCGTGTCTCACTGCGAGGCGGTGGCGATCGGCATGGCAGTGGCGGCGAGAATTGCTCACGCGCTCGGCCTTTGCGATTGGTCGCATGTCGATCTGCACTGTGACCTGGCCCGCCTTGTTGGCGTCGCGCCCGTGATCCCGTTACAGCTGTCTCCGTCCGTCATCAACGAACACCTGCAGCACGACAAGAAGAAATATCGAGGCACGATACGTTTTGTGCTGACGAATGCCGTTGGTGTCATGGTTCAGCAGGATGGTCAGTACTTCTCAATCGTGCCCTTCGATGCGGTCAGCCGGGCCCTCAGCGAAAGTTACGGAGGATAGGCATGTCACACGACACGGTCGTCCGGCCAACAACGACTGACACCGCGCCGACCATCCTCATCACCGGGGCAAGTCGCGGTATAGGCGCCGCGATCGCCGAGCGCTTCTATGCCGAGGGCGCTTCTCTCAGCCTTGCGTCACGTACCGAACTGGAGGTCGATCGCTCGTACGCCTCCGAGCGGTGTATGCGATCGGATGTCGATGTCCGCGACGTCACCGCCTTGAAGGATCTGGTACACCGTACCGAAGCGCGCTTCGGCGCGATCGACGTGTTGATCAACAATGCCGGCATCGACGAGCCAGTTGCGCTGGCTGACTTGAGCCTCGAGCACCTTCACGAGGTCATGGCGGTCAACTTCTATTCGGCGGTGATGCTGACACGCTTCGTTGCCGTCGGCATGATGCGACGCAGACACGGACGTGTCATTAGCATTTCTTCAATCGCCGGCAAAGAGGGGTCGCCGCATCACGTCGCTTACGTCTCCTCGAAGCATGCCCTGATCGGCTTTACAAAATGCGCCGCTCGCGAGCTCGTGCAGCACGGGATAACTGTAAATGCCGTTTGTCCGGGTTTGATCGACACGGACATGCTGCGCGGTTTTTTTGCAGCTTATGGTGCCCAGACGGGACTGGGCGCCGACGCTGAGCTCGAGACGATGTTGTCTCGCACACCGAGCGGGCAACTGGGGTCGCCCGACGACGTTGCCAGTCTTGTTGTGTTCCTTGCGTCGGCCGGTGCTCAGAATATCGTCGGGCAGGCCATGAACACCGACGGAGGCATGCTGCAATGGTAGGCAGTTGCTTCGAAGTGCACGCTCCAGCGCGGCTGGATTGTTGGGGAGGGTATTCCGATGTTCCGCAAATCCACGAATTGCTCGGCACAGCGATCGTCAATATTGCCGTTGACCTCTTCGAGGATCCGCTCCGGGCCAAACCCGTTGCCGTCGGGGCACGACTTGCGGGTGACGCGACCTCTTCGAATGCGATTTCGGCAACGCAAGGCACCTACGGTTCCAATGTGGGCTACATTCAGGGCTCGGGGCATGCAATTGTGAATGTGTGCGGCCTTCCGATGTCGACCGGTCTTGGCCTTAGTGGCAGTCTCGCCGTGGCACGCTCGGCCGTGGAGTGTCTGGCCCGGGGCAGGCAGATCCCCAGGCGCCGTCGGTGGATCATCAAGAGTGCGATGTCGTATGAACGGGACGTACTGGGCGTGGTCGGCGGATATCAGGACTATGTCAGCGCCGCAAACGGCGGTTGCCATGTTATCACGCAGGGGCGCCGGGGAGCCACCCACATCCTCAGAGTGCGAACGCCCGGCGACCTGCGGCATTTCCTCGATTCGTGGGTGTGCATCGTCCACAGTCGGCGACCTGCGACCTCGTCCGATATTCTCAAGGATCTCCTCACACGTCTTGGTGACAAGATCGTCGTGAAGCACCTTGAGCGGATTCGAGACATCAACCAGGCGGCTGCACGGCTCTTACAGACACCTCGATTCGACTTCAAGGCGCTCGCCGGCCTGGTAAACGCGTCGTCCGAGGCCCGGCGCCAGGTAAGTCCAATGGCATCAAATTCGGTGCTGATCCAACTGGAAGAACGCATCCGGCCCTTTGTTTGGTGTACACACGAATGCGGCGCGGGTGGCGCGAGTCTCGCGATCTTTTCGAAGCCTTCTGCGGCGCGGGCCGTCGAGCGCGCAATCGAGCAGGCGCAGGTGACCGACCCCCTCTTGTGCTGGTATCCGCGCACGAGCGACGCCGGGGTTCGCTCCGTCAATGTCAGCGCAGTATGCTCGTAACTCTCTCCGGTATTGACGGGAGCGGCAAGTCCAGCACCGTACGCAAGGTCGTACGTGCGCTGAACGCGCGTGGCCTGGTGGCCGTATCCAAACGGCCCCGCTATGCAACGAATAGTATTGTAAAGAGGTATTGTCAGCGCGTGCATGCCGATCGGTACGCATATTACCCGCAATTCGATGCGACGTTCTATGTTTCGTGCCTACTCGCCGACTGGCTCGATCTCCTCGAAAGTGAGAACGGAACGTTCGATGGCCGGATCGTGGTGACTGACAGGTACGTCCATGACGTCCTGGCTCAGGCGATCACGTATGGCGCGCACTTGGATTCGATCGTGAGCGTGTGTCGACTCTTTCCGCCGGCCAGCGTGAGTCTCTTTCTCGACATACCACCACTCGAGTGCCATCGGCGGTTGGTGGCGCGACGCCATCCGCCGATTCATCGACTGGAATCATTGCCCGAGCTAGAGCGGCTGCGCGACGCATATACGACGGTGATGACGCTCCTGTCATGGTCGCCGACAATCGCTGGCAACACCACCGCTGAAAATCTCGCCGATGTCATCGCGCTGGTAAGCGCCGGCGCGGCCAAATAGGCTTTGTGCAGGATATTTATTCTTCGGAGGAACGAATTGACCATCGCGCTATGGAATACGGTCGACTCGATCGTGACGTACAAGGACCGATGGTTGACCGTCCGAAGCGACCGATGCGTGACTGCGGACGGCGCGATCATCGCGCCGTACCATGTGCTGGAGTATCCCGACTGGGTTCATATCATTGCCCTGACCGTCAGGAATGAGATTGTTCTCGTGGAACAATACCGTCATGCGGTCGGCGCGATTCTGACCGAGCTGCCGGCTGGATCAATGGAGCCTGCGGATTCCTCGCCTGCTGATG
>JALYJX010000305.1 GCA_030775065.1 Gemmatimonadota bacterium
TATCGCATGCGAGCGCGCGTCGTGCGCGTGAACGATGTCAGCGTCGAATTCCCGAATGCGCTTGCGAACGCTTCGCGCTGCACGGAGATCCAGGTCCGCCTGCATCGGTGTCGGCTCCGCCTCGAGGCCCGCGAGCGCCGCGCGTCTAAGGAGTGGAGAGTCCGGCGGCGCGATAATCAGCGGCTCGTGCCCCCGCCGCATCAACCCCGCGGCCAGCAGCAATACCTGTCGCTGACCACCGCGCCACTTGCGACCGGAGTCAATGTGAAGGACTCGAAGCCGCTTCAACCCTCTTCCAGCCGCTTCGCGAACGCCCGGAAAATTCCGCGGTCCCACGGCTCGGGAGAGTCGTTCATCTCTTCCGGATGCCATTGTACGGCAATCGCCCACCAGGCGTCGTCTTCACTCTCGACGCCCTCGATGATTCCATCCGGTGCCCGGGCCGTTACCCTCAAGCCCGCAGCCGGCTCGAGGATACTCTGGTGATGAAGAGAATTCACGCGTATCTGCGTCGCGCCGACTGCCTGCGCGATTCGTGAGCCCGGCTCTATCGCTACCTCGTGCGCACGCGCGTCGCGAGTCTCTTCGGAATTGTGGGGCAGCGCTTCGGGCACACAGGACGCAATATCCTGTATGAGCGTACCTCCGAGGGCGACATTGAGAAGCTGCGGTCCCCGACAGATTGCAAGCACGGGCTTTCGCATCTCGCGCGCCGCGTGCACAAGCGCTATTTCAGTCTCATCGCGACGGCAGTTTACCGTGCCGAGGTGCTCATGCGGAGCGTGGCCGTAAAGCGCGGGGTCGACGTCCTCACCTCCAGTCAGCACGAGGCCGTCGACCGCAGCAATTATCACGCGCGCCGCTGCTGGTGACGAAAGAGGTGGAATTACGAGTGGTATGAGCCCTGCTATCTCGAGCGCGGTTACGTATGCGGAATTGAGTCGAACCCGGTGAGCACCACCGAGTCGGGTGTCGCTTGTGGCAGTGACGGCTACAGTATGGGCCGCTCTCAGCGTGGCATCATCGGGCCGGGAGTCGGAAATCCTGTGCATGAGAGTGGATGACACGTTGAGAGCTCCGATTGTTCTGGTTGCGTTTTCTCTGGCGCTTGCGCGTCCGTACCCGGTCAACGGTCAAAGTCTGGAACCGGTGCCGGTCGCCTGCAAGGGCCAGGCGATAAGCCGTATCGAGATTCATACGCGCCCGCCGTTCGAGATCACGGGCTCCCAGCTTCAGCAGCGGCTCGCGCGACAGGTAACTGCACTTCACGCCACGACGACGTCCGAAATCATCCGACGATTTCTGGCCCTCGAGCCCGGCGAACCATGCACGGAGCTCCGGCGCTCGGAGTCCGAGCGCATCCTTCGCGCGCAGCCGTACCTGGCCGCCGCTTCCGTACTGGCCTTTCCGGACGAAAACGGCAAAGTCGCCATCTCAGTCGTTACCGTCGACGAGGTTTCTCTGATTTTTGGCGGCGGAGCATCCGGGAAGCCGCCACATCTCCGGAAATTCAGACTTGGAGAAGCAAATCTGATGGGGCAGGCCATCAGCCTCGACGGCGACTGGCGGTACAACTCGGATTTTCCGGACGCATTCGTCATTCATTTCGTGGACTATCAGGTCCTCGGGAAGCCCTACCAACTTCACGCTGACTTCGGCCGTCGCGAGCGCGGCGCAGACTGGGGAGTGGAAGCGAGTCATCCATTTCTGACGGACCTGCAACGCGTCTCGTGGCGCACCAACGTCGGGTCGCGCGACAGCTATTCGCGATTCCGGCGATTGGACGGGCAGTATTTCTATCTCCCGTTCAAGCGGACCTACGGAGACATAGGCGGTGTGGTGCGAATCGGACCTCCCGGTCGCCGCCTCGCCCTCGTTGGAGCTTCAGCGTCCTACGAGGAGGAGCTGCCGGGCAGCACGCCCATACAGCTGGAGGTCTCGTCACGCGAATTCGTGCCGGTGGATGACACGCCGCTCTCGAACCGGTATTCGCCAACTCGGGTGACGCGCATCAACGCTCTGTTCGGGCTGCGCGACGTGCGGTTCGTCCAGGTGTCGGGCTTCGAGACGCTCGACGGACTTCAGGACGTTCGAAAAGGATCGGAGATCGGAACGCTTGTCGGGCGCGGTATCGAAGCATTTGGCGGTGGAGGCGACGACATGTTCGTGTCCACCGACTTCTACATGGGCTTCGGCTCCCCGCGCGCGTTTGCCGGAATGGAAGTGCTGGCCGAAGGCAGGAAGCCTGAATCCGAGGACGAATGGGATGGCATTCTTGCGAGCGGGAGAGCGGTCGGTTTTGTCAAGCCGGAGCCACGCCATACTCTTGTTGCCGCCGTCGAATGGAGCGCGGGCTGGCGCCAGCGTATTCCGTTTCAGCTCTCGCTCGCCGATCGCGACGGTGGCTTGGCCGGGTATAGACGCTCCACACTGGCGGGCGCTCGCCGGCTGGTCACCAGGGTCGAGGATCGGATTTATCTGGGTCGGCTGAAGCAGTTCGCGTCAATCGGAATTGCGCCGTTCGTGCACACTGGAAAGCTGTGGGCGGGCGACGCGCCATTCGGCACGACTGCCGGCGTGAGGTGGTCCGCAGGCGTAGGTCTCCTCGCCTCGGTTCCGCCGGGATCGCAACGGTTGTGGAGACTCGATCTCGCCTTCCCGATTCCCAAGGATTACGGAGCGAAGTGGCAGGTGCGTCTCACGGGCTACAACTTCACGCGCATGTTCTGGAAAGAGCCAAGCGACGTTGCGCGGAATCGGGAGCGGGCTATTCCCACAAGCATTTTCAACTGGCCGTAGCTGTTGAACCCCGATGGGAACCGCGGAGAACACCGAGACGTTCTGAATCAACCGCGGAGAACGCGAAGAACACGGAGAACTGCAACTTCCTGGGTAACAACTCGCGCCATTACGCGTTTGGATCAAGTCGTTTAGTTAGACCTTCTTAAAAAATGCCAAGCGATCCAATCCGAGGCGAAGGCGAGATGCCCTTCGCGTTCTTCGCGTTCTCCGCGGTTAATTCGGCTGTTCTCGGCGTTCTCCGTGTTCTCCGCGGTTCCCTTTCCTTTTGCCGCGCCCGTATCAGCGCAACGGGTTAGTATCGTCGCGCATCATGCGACGAATCGGCACAATCAGCGCAACGAGAATTCCCGCCGCGATCATCAGCGACAACGTCGTCGTCGTGAAGAGCTTCGGCATCTGGTCAAGCTTCTCGGGGTCGACGTGACCACCAACTCTGCCACCGATGAGGTTTCCGAGAGCTGAAGCAAGGAACCAGATTCCCATCATCTGTCCGACGTACTTTCGCGGCGACAGCTTCGTCATGGACGACAGTCCAACCGGACTCAGGCAGAGCTCACCGATGGACTGGAAGAAATAACTCCCGACGAGCCACCACGGCGAGACGAGCACGGTCCCGCCGCTCTCGACGATCGATTTTGCTGCAAAAATCATGATCACGAAACCGAGGCCGGCGAGAAAGAGCCCCAGCGAAAACTTTGCGGGGGCGGAAAGATCTCCACCGCGCTTCGCCAGTCCCACCCAAAGCGCGGCGAACATCGGCGCGAACAGGATGATCATGAGCGGGTTGACGGACTGGAACCACGTTGCCGGAATCTCGAATCCGCCGACAGTACGGTCGGTGAAATCGCGGGCGAACAGGTTGAGCGCCGTGGGAGCCTGCTCGAAGGCCGACCAGAATATCGCCGCAAAGATGAACAACACGACGATCACCGCGACTCGTTTCTTCTCTTCGCCGGACAACTTTCCGAGGACGAAAACGAACGCAAAGAACGCGACAGCCATCGTCACCATCGCATACGTCATGTACTCGGCTATGCCTGCAGGGTTCAGCTCGACTGCACCTGTCGCGGCGAGTATGAACACCAGGACGACCGCCGCGACGAAGCTGATCACGAAGGTCTTGACGGTGCGCTCCTGCCGCGCCTGCACGGCGGGATCGGGATGGCGTGTTGGCACGGTCCCGATTGGCCCGAGTGTCTTCTGCGCGCGCAAGCCGTAAATCGTCAGACCGATCAGCATTGCGACTCCGGCGGCACCCATGCCGACGTGCCAGTCCACCTGCTCGCCGAGATAGCCGGTCACGAGCTGGCCGAGAAGCGCACCTACGTTGATTCCCATGTAGAAGATCGAGAATCCGGCATCACGCCGGGCGCCTCCTTCCGGATACAGGTCGCCCACGATGGCAGAGATGTTCGGCTTCAGGAGTCCGGTGCCGAGAACGATGAGAATCAGGCCGAGGAAGAACGGAATCTTGCCGGCGCTCTGACCGAGGAGGCCGGAGAGGCCGATGCAGATATGTCCCGACGAGATGAGCGCGGCACCAATGAAAATCGCGCGGCGAAGTCCGAGCAGACGGTCCGCAACCCAACCGCCGGGCAGCGACATGAGATAGACGAACGCAGCGTATATCCCGACGATGGCCGAGGCCTGCGTCCGGTCGAATCCGTATCCGCCGTCGAATACGGTGGCCGACATGAACAGCACGAGCAGCGGACGCAGCCCGTAGTAGGAGAACCGCTCCCACATCTCCGTGAAGAACAGGGTCGACAACCCGCGCGGGTGGCCGAAGAATCTGCGATCGCCGGTCCACTCGGCGAGACCCGAAGGAGCGGCATCTGAAGCGACGCTGCCGGCCTGGGGCTGCTCAAACACTGATTTGTCTGGACTCATGATTGTATGCCGCCTTTGGAGACAACGGTTGATGGTCTGGAGAACTGTTCTACGACGGGAAAATACGGCTCCGGCGGGTTCGTGCCACCGGCCTTGAGCTGATCATCCCACGAAATGGCCGTGGGTGGCTGCTTGATACACGCGACGAAGTGACCTTGTGCCTTCTCCTCCAGGGGAGGATTGAT
>JALYJX010000306.1 GCA_030775065.1 Gemmatimonadota bacterium
CCGGCCGCCCGGGACGGCCGCGCCTGAGGGAGCCGGCTGATGGACACTGCGGAGCTGTTCGTGATCATCGGGGCGCTCGCCATGATTGCGATGGTGATCTGGTATTTCTTCGGCGAGCGCGAGAAGGTGTCCGCCGCGGTGACGGATGCGGGCGTGCAGGAGGTGAAGATCACCGTGAAAGGCGGATACTCCCCTGACGTTATTGTGGTCAAGCGCGGAGTACCGGTGAAGCTAGATTTTTTCCGGGACGAAACGGCTTCGTGCAGCGATCAGGTGATCTTCGGGGACTTCGGGATTGCCCGCGATCTGGCGCCCTACAAGACGACCTCGATCGAGTTCACCCCGGACAAGGCGGGCGAGTTCACGTTCACCTGCGGCATGAACATGCTGCGCGGAAAGCTCGTAGTCGAATAATCAGTCGCTCGCGCGTAACTTCCGCATCCTGTTATGAGCGACGGCTTCGTTTCTTCACTCCGCGCCAAGATTGCCGCCGGGCTCGTGACGGCGCTCCTCGTTCTGCTCGTTGGAGGGGCTTCGTATTACGCAGTCGGCCGGTCTACGCGTGCCGCCGAGCTCGTCTCGAGGACCGACTCGGTCCTGATAGAAAGAGAAATACTTCTCTCCGCCCTCAAGGATGCGGAGACGGGCGCGCGAGGGTATGTGCTCACGGGGGACACGGCGTTTCTCGAGCCTTTCAACAGCGCCGCGGCGAACGTCGCCAAATCCCTGCAGAGTCTCCGGACGCTCACCGCCGACAATCCCCGGCAGCAGGCACGTCTCGACACGCTGGAGAGCTTTGGGAGGCAATCCGTTGACCTGCATTCCCAGATCGTTCGCTTTCGCCGCACCGGCGGCTACGAGACTGCACGCGCACTGATTGCCACAGGACAATCGAAGCTGGTAATGGATCGATCCGCGTCCATCCTTGGCCTGATGGAGCGCGAAGAACGCTCGCTCCTGCGAGGCCGAACAGACGCGCAACGTGAGAGCAGAATCGTCGCTCTGACGGTAATCGCCGTCGGGAGCGCAATCGCGTTCCTTCTGTCGCTGCTCATCAACCGGTTGATACGGCGGGATGTCATCGCGCAGGAAGGCCAGCAGGCGCTCATCGGGAAGCAGGCGAGGCAGCTCAAGAAGCAGTCGGCTGAGCTCGAGCGGCAGCTGCGCGAATCGCGCACCCTCGCCAGCCAGCTCTCGATGACCAACGACAACCTCCAGGCGGCGAGTCTCGCCACCGGGGAGGCTCGCGCGAAAGCTGAGGAAGCGCTTCGCCAGGCGGGTGAGGCCGAGAGGGAGCAGGCGCGCCTCGCCAAACAGAACGTGGCGCTCCTCGAGTCAACCGACCAGGGATTCTACGGCATGGACAAGGCCGGCAATTGCACGTTCATCAATCCCGCCGGCGCGAGATTGCTCGGCTATGAGCCGGCGGAGCTGATCGGCAGGCAGATGCACGAGGCCGTCCATTACAAGCACGCCGACGGCTCACCGTATCCGCTGACCGAGTGCCCGATATACAATGCACTCAAGACCGGCTCACAGGCACGGGTAGCGGACGAAGTCATGTGGGCAAAGGACGGGCGGGCTATACCCGTCGAGTATTCCACTTCACCGCTGATGGAGGAAGGCGACCTTCGCGGCTCGGTCGTCGCCTTCACCGACATCTCCGAGCGAATCGGAGCCGAGCGGGCGCTCCGCGAGAATGAGCAGCGCAAGGACGCGGTGCTGAGATCCACGCTCGACTCGATCATCGCGATGGATGCCGACGATCGCATCACGGAGTTCAACCGCGCCGCCGAGGAGGCATTCGGATACAAGCGGCACGAGGTCATTGGCAAGCCCCTTGAAGAGATCATTATCCCCTCGCGCTATCGCGAAGCTCACCGCAAGGGACTAAAGCGCTTTCTGGAGACAGGCGAGGCCCGGGTCATCGGGAAGCGGCTCGAGCTGCCCGCTCTGCGCCGCGACGGGACCGAATTTCTTGCCGAGCTGTCAATCACTGTCGCTGACATCGAGGGAGTTCCGACTTTCACCGGGGTGGTGCGAGACATCACCGAGTTCAAGAAGGCGGAGCTGGAAAGGGAGCAGCTCATCCAGGCGCTGGCAAAGAGCAACGAGGAGCTCGACCAGTTCGCTTATGTCGCGTCGCACGATCTCAAGGCGCCACTCCGCGGGATCGCCAACCTGTCACAGTGGATGGAGGAAGATCTCGGCGGATCTCTGGCGGGCGAGGGGAAGGCCCACATGGAGCTCCTTCGCGGAAGAGTCAACCGGATGGAGGCGCTCATCGACGGCATCCTGCAATACTCCCGCGCGGGGAGGATGCGCGTCAAACCCGAGACAGTCGATATCAGCGCGCTGGTGCACGATGTGATCGAGCTCATCGCGCCGCCCCCGCAAGTGAAGATCAATGTGCTGGACGGAATGCCGACGATCGAGACGGAGCGTGTTCCGCTCCAGCAGGTCTTCATCAATCTCATCGGAAACGCCATCAAGCATGCGGGTGCGGAGTCTCCGGCAATCGGAGTGACCTGGGCGGACAAAGGCGCGTTTCTGCAGTTCTCGGTTCAGGACAACGGCCGGGGGATCGCCCCTCAGTATCACGACAGGATATTCGCGATATTCCAGACCCTTGAAGCACGCGACAAGATCGAGGGTACAGGGATCGGGTTGTCGGTCGTCAAGAAGATCGTGGAAGCGCAGAAGGGACGCGTGTGGGTAGAATCCGATGTGGGGAAAGGCGCGACTTTCCGGTTCCTGTGGCCGAAAGAGCCGAAGATCGGAGAATGACATAGATGCCGGAGCGATCGTTGAACATTCTGCTCGTTGAAGACGATGAAGTCGACGTAATGAACGTCGAGCGCGCTTTTGAGCGCAACAAGCTGCACAATTCGCTGTTCGTCGCAGGAAACGGGATCGAGGCGCTCGAGCTCCTTCGCGGCCAGAAGATTCCGAAGGAGCGGCGACTGGTTCTGCTCGACCTCAACATGCCGAAGATGAACGGCATCGAGTTTCTGGAAGCGCTGCGTGCGGACCCCGAGCTGGCCAGCACGCCGGTCGTCGTTCTCACCACGTCGAACGATGAGCAGGACAAGTCGGACGCCTACCACCTGAACGTCGCCGGCTACATGCTGAAGCCGGTGACCTTCAGCAGCTTCTGCGAGCGGATGGCGACCTTCGACAAGTACTGGACGCTGGTGGAGATGCCGTAGGGCAGAAAATGGAAGAGCGGCTCAGGGTTCTAGTAGTTGACGATGACGACGTAGACCGCATGGCGGTACGCCGCTCGCTCAAGGCCTCCGGAATCGACGCCGAGATCACGGAAGCCGAAGACGCGGCGACGGCGCTCGAGCGAATCCGCTCGGCGAGCTACGACTGCGCGCTTTTCGATTTCCGGATGCCGGGCTCGGATGGATTGGAGCTGCTCCGACAGATTCGCGCCGACGGCGTCGGAACTCCCGTAATCATGCTCACGGGGTTTGGTGACGAGCAGACAGCCGTCGATCTCATGAAGGCTGGTGCCTCCGATTACCTCCCCAAGAATTCGCTCACACCCGAGCGCCTCGGTCAAAGCGTCCGTTCGGTAGTGCGCGTGCGTGAAGCCGAAGTCGAAGCGGGACGGGCCGAAAACCAGCTGCGTACATATGCAACGCAGCTGAGATCGCTCGCCGAGGCTGCAATCGCGATCAATTCGACGCTTGCCGCCGACGCCATGCTCCAGGTCGCGACCGAAAGTGCGCGTCGGATTCTGAATACCCGGCGCGCGGAAACAAGGTTGACCGAGGAGACTCTCACCTCGGGTGCCATGCGCGGCGTATCGCCGGAGCAGGCGGCCGCCATCTGGCATGCTTCGGAAGCGGAAGAGAAGATCACTTCGTGGACGGACGTCACGCGCGAGATGCGAGCGGTAGACCTGGAAGCGCTATCGGATTCCGTGCTGGACGATGGCGCATTCCTGCGAGACGACCCTGATGAGAGCTATCTGTCGGCGCCGCTGGTAGGCCGAAACGGCCGCACGCTCGGTGTGATTCAGCTGAGGGGAAAGAAAGACGGGAAGTTCAGTGAAGGCGACGAGGCGATTCTGACGCAGCTGGCGCAGATGTGCTCGGTTGCACTGGAGAATGCCAGGCTGTACAAGGCAGCGCAGGACGCGACGCGCGCCAGAGACGATCTCGTTGCGATCGTGTCTCACGATCTCAGAAATCCCATTCACACGATCAACATGGCTGCTTCGTTTCTGCTGGAGGTCGCTCCGGCCGACGACCGGCGTGTGACATCGCGCCCGCAGCTCGAAGTGATACGCCGGTCGGCCAATCGCGCAAATCGTCTGATTAGCGACCTGCTGGATGTAGCCCGGATTCAGGCGGGTGGGCTTGCCGTCGAGCCGGTTGCTGTCGACGCCGGGTCGCTTGTGCAGGAAGCGATGGAGGCGGCCACTCCTCTGGCAACCGGCAAGAAGCTCACGATCGAGAGGGAGGTTCCCGAAAATCTGCCGGCCGTGTGCTCCGACCGCGATCGCGTTCTGCAGGTGTTCGGCAATCTCATCGGTAATGCCATCAAGTTCACTCCGGAGGGTGGACAGATAACGATCCGTGCGGAAAGCGAGACGCTGGCCGTGAGGTTCTCCGTCCGCGACACGGGGCCGGGAATTCCGCCTGAGCACGTCGCGCATGTTTTCGACAGGTACTGGCAGGCGAAATCGACTGCGAAGCTTGGAACCGGGCTCGGCTTATCGATTGCAAAGGGGATTGTCGAAGCGCACAGCGGCCGCATCTGGGTTGAGAGCGAGCCGGGGCAGGGTGCGGCGTTCTTCTTTACGCTGCCGGCCGCGCCTTCAATTGGCGCGGATTTGGCAT
>JALYJX010000307.1 GCA_030775065.1 Gemmatimonadota bacterium
GCCCAGGGACGGTACGGGTTGCTGCTCAACAGTGACGTGATTGTGCGACCGGGCGCCTTTCAGACCCTGGTGCGATTCATGGATCAGCATCCCGATGCAGCTGCGGCCGGACCCAAGCTCGTAAACCCGGACGGGTCAGTGCAGCATTGTATTCGGAGCTTTGCAAAACCGGTTGCGATGGCGTTCCAGTCACTGAGCCTGCATAAGATCTGGCCCGGTAACCCGATCACCGATGTCTATTACAACACCAGGTTCGACTACAGTCGAGTGCAGACCGTCGAGAGCATCGGGACTACGAGCTTCATCATCCGCCGCCGCACCTGGGAGACCTACGGCATGCTCGATGAGAGGCTGACCCTCGCGTTCGTCGATCTGGCGTACTGCCACATGCTGGGACAGCACAAGCAGAACATCTATTATGTGCCCGATGCGGTCGTGCTTCACTACAGCGGAAAGAGCATAAACAAGGATGGGCTGAGAGAGATCCGCCTGATGCATCGGGAGCTGCGGAAGTTCTACGACTACTACATTGCGAGCCAGCACAATCCCCTGTCCCGAACGCTTATTCGCGCCGGCATCTGGCTGCGCGAAAAGTTCAAGTTGCTCGAGTACGAGCTCAGCGGCGATAAGCGAGTATTCAGCACTCCTGGTGTCTCTGCGACCGATCGTTCCGCGAATCGCTGATCAGAAAGTGGCTGACATTCAGCCGGGCGACTTCCTGCAGTGAGGGCGTGTCTGGTTACGGGGGCGGGCGGCTTCATCGGGCGCGTGCTCTGTTCGCGCCTCGAGGAAATGGGCGTCCGGGTCTACCGCCTTTCGAGAAAAGCGTCCGGACGTGATGCGATCTCAGCCGACCTCGGCCGGGATCCCATCGTTGGACTGAATGACGCTCGACCGGACGTCGTGTTCCACCTTGCCGCCCGCGTTCACATTGTAGACGACGGTCATGATGCAGACGGGGAGCACACGCGCGTAACGGTCGAGGGTACCCGGGACCTTCTCCGCGTCGCTGCCAACGCGGGGGCCGGTGTCTTCGTCTTTTTCAGCACTTGCGCCGTGATGCCCGACGGCTCCGCATCCGCGATCGATGAGACCAGTCCCCCGGATCCAACGACGCCTTACGGCCGCGCCAAGCTGCATGCCGAGGACCTGGTGCTGAAAATGAACGGCGTGGAAGGGATGAGGACCGTTTGCATTCGACTTCCCATGGTGTACGGCCCGGGACACAAAGGCCATCTGGCACGCATGATCAGGGCGATCGATCGAGGAGTCTTTCCCCCGCTCCCTGATTACGCAGGCAAGCGCAGTCTCATCCATGTCGAAGACGCGGCGCGCGCTGCGATTCTGGTCGCCGAAAGGCCGGAAGCGGCCGGCAAGGTCTACATTGTCGCCGAGCCTCACGCGTATTCCTCGCGCGAGATTTATCAGCTCATCCTTCGGTCTCTGGGACGGCGGCCGCCCAGATGGCATGTGCCGCGTGCTCTGCTTGCCTCTAGTGCGGTGGTCGCGGATTTCGGCGAACGGGTGACGCGGCGCAAGCTGCCGTTCAACTCCGCGGCGCTGTCCAAGCTGTCCCGAAACGCGGTCTACAGCGCGGCGAGGATCGAGCGTGAGCTCGGCTTTACGACCGAGCGAAGCTTTGCAACCGCTGCTCGCGACCTGGTCGCAAGGAACGCAGATCGATAGTCGTCTCTGGTGCGATTCGATCGCATCAGACGTTCAGTGGTGCCGGATGTCCCGAGGTACCCGCGTCCGGCAGCGTTCGCAGGGGTACAGGCGAAGATCTGCCCGCCCACGTGAGCCTGGATACGAAGTGCATCGCATAGTAGGTCGCACTGATAGCGACAAACGTGTAGAAAATCCCCGCGAAATCCCCGCGATTGAAGTCCACCACCATCGCATACGAAATGAAATAGAGGCTCAGCTGCGTATCCGCGTGCCGGACCAGCTTGACTATTAGAAGGGAGAGAATCGCAAATACAAGGAACGGGCCCACCCACCCGAAGTTGATGAATGCCTCGGTGACCGGCGTATAAGCGTAACCCATCATGGCAGTGTATCCGAATGTGTCGCGCAGGAACTCCACAGAAAGACTCTCCGGCTTCCCAGACCAGACCGCCCGCGGAGTGAAAAGTGCCGGCGCCATGAGATATGTCCAGCCCCAGCGCAATGGACGCTCCACCGCTGAGTAGTGCATCAACGTTTGAATCGGGACTACAAACTCGTTGCTCTCGAGCAGCAGCTGCACCGAGCTCCTGGCCAGCAGGCTCGGGTACTGTATGATCTGACGCACCAGAGCAATCAGCAGGAAGAACGCAAACGCCGCAGAACCCAGAACGACGGTGCCCGCGCGGATCACGGCCTGCCTGCGTGTGGCGATGAGAGCCGCGATGAACACCAGGAGCGGCAGGAAGTCACGACGGTTGCCGAATGACAGCTGGATCAGCACGAACGCGGCAACCACGGCAATTACGATCGCGCGTCTCCGGGAGCTGAGATTTGTCCATCCGGCAAACATGAACATCGCCGCACCGTTCATCGCGAACTGACAAACTATCCATAGCTGCGTGCCGAGAAACTGGAGCTGCGTACGGTCAATGTTGAATGCGAGGCGCAAGCCTCTGTAGTACGCGTAGGCGATCATGAAGCCAAACACCGAGACCAGGATCGCCAGATTCGCCGTAGTGGGGCGGATCCTCGCGAAGGCTGAGGGGGGCACGTCGCGCCAGGGCACTTTGTACCACCACTGCACGACGTTGAAGCCCAGCAAGGCTGTCCCGTAAAGAAATGCAGCTCCCGTGATGCCTGGATTGTGATGGTTGTCGAATGCAGAGATCAGGGGAAGCGTGCCGCCGTAGAGGAAAACGAAGATGGCGAACAGGAGCCTGATATCCTGGAATATCCAATCGCCGTCAATCAGCCGGATCAAGGCGAACGAGAGTGCGGCCTGTCCAACAAAAAAAAGCGTCGCGCCGGTCGTCGACTCGCCGAGAGTCGCCTGAACGACTGCCGTCAGGTGGGCACACAGTGCCACACCAAGAAGTAGTCCCGCGGACGTTGGGAAACTCGGAGCGCGTTCCCGATTCATGCTATCCACGATACGCGGACCTCATTCCGTGACGTGCGATCCTCTGTAGCTGAGCCAGCTGGCGACGAAGATAGTACCTGACCATCCAGCCGTTCACCGAGCCGCGAAGGCCGTGCACGCGCTTGAGATACTGCCAATGTTTCGACACCAGATAACGTGTATTGCGCCAGACGAGATACTCCAGCCGCAGCCTGTTGATGCGCTGACCTCCGGACGCGCAGAGGGGTCCGCGCAGATGATAGCACACAGTGTTTGGCGTGAATAAGACCGTTGCCCCGCTCGCGTTGGCGGCCAGGTAGAAGTCAGTCTCCTCACGCCACGAATTTCCGGCGTACCAGGTGTCGAAGGAAAGGCTCTGGAAAATGCTGCTCCGGATCAGTGCGATCGAATGTAGATACGGCGCTGGCATCGGCTCAGGGAACCGCGCCGAAAAATCAGCGCCCATGGAGTGAATGTCGAAAACGGACTCGTAATCCTTTTCGTCGCCTGGCGGGTCGACCAGCCGGTCCTCGGAGAAATCCCCAGGGACCAAAGCAGTCACAATCCGTCCGGCGATGATGGACGCGCCCAGCGCTTCTGCTTCACGCAGCAGTGTGGAGCAATAGTCGTCAGAAAGCCAGACGTCGTCCTCGCCAAACAGTATCCACTCCGTAGTCGCCGCGGTAATTCCCGTCAGTCGTGAAGCCGGCTGCCCTCGCCTGTCGGCGTGCCGGATTACCTGCACCGGGACAGACGCCGAGCGGGCCAGGCGTTCAACCATTGTCTTCGTGCCGTCGGTGCTGCCGTCATCCACGACGATGATGCGGGCAACATCGGGGTGGCGAAGGTATGAGGGCCAAACCGCCTCGAGTGCTCTCACGCGATTGAACGTGGGTATGACGATGGTGATCGAACCGCTCAACCGTGAGCCTCCCTTTTCGATTCGCTGGCGGCCCGCGCCGTGGCCAACTCTCTGTAACCTTCCCAACCGCCGCGCAGGACGTTCACCGGAATCCGAATATCCCGTTTCGCGAGTCCGACGACTGACATCGCGGCTGCCTGGAGCACCAGTCGTACGGCGTAGCGCGCCCGCCACAACGGCTTGTCACCGATTGCCTTCCACACGAACAGGACGCGAGTGCGCTCACGCTCGCGCATCTGAACATGGAGCGGAGGCCTGCCTATCGCGCTGGGGTAGTGCTCGACCGTCATCTTCCGTGTACTGAGCATTCGCCAACCCGACCTGGCCACACGATGAGAAAGATCCGCATCCTCATGCCAGAAGGTGCCGATCGCTTCGTCGAAGCCGCCGGCGCGCTCGATAGCGGAGCGCCGGAACGACATGTTACCGCCCGAGAGCCACCCCGCAAGCAGATCGCGATCCGGATGCGCCGTGGGGCCCACGTTGAAGCCACCCCAGTCGATCTTGTACCGGCTCGAGGTGAGGCCGAGGATCCGATACACTGCGTTCCGCAACGGATTGAAATGCCCGGGATGATCCACGAATCCTCCAACTGCACCGACCGACTCGTCCTCGTAAAAGGCAAGCAGCGCCCGCACCCAATGCCGCGGCACCCGGACGTCGTCCTCGGTAAAAGCGATGATCTCGCCGCGCCCCTTCCTCCAGCCGATGTTTCGGGCGCAGCTCGTACCGAGTCCCTCGGGATACGTCAGGCACTCGAGCTGGAGTCGATCGCCGAATCGCTCCCG
>JALYJX010000308.1 GCA_030775065.1 Gemmatimonadota bacterium
CAATGAGAGCTTCCCCTTCTGATCCTTTGATGAAAACCCGGGAGTGTCGGTCGGAACGATGAATCCACGAATGGAGCTCTCCTCTTTCGAGTCGCCCGTCTTCGCCCACACTATTGCAACCTGCGCGGTCGATCCGTTCGTGATCCACATTTTGCCGCCATTAAGGACCCAGCTTCCGTCCGATACCTGGCGAGCCCGCGTGATCATGCCGGACGGGTTGGAGCCGTAATCGGCCTCGGTCAGTCCGAAGCACCCGATCACCTCGCCGCTCGCCATCTTCGGCAGATACTCCCGCTTCTGCTCCTCACTTCCGAACGCGTAGACCGGATACATGACGAGCGAGCCCTGCACCGACGCGAACGATCGCACGCCGGAGTCGCCCCGCTCGAGCTCCTGCATGATCAGGCCGTACGAGACGTTATTCAGCCCTGCGCAGCCGTACTCCTCGGGGAGATTCGCGCCAAAAACGCCGAGCTCGGCCATCTGCGGCACGATCTCCTTCGGGAATCGTCCGTCGACGTAGCACTTTCCGATGACTGGAAGCACGCGCTCGTCCACGAAGCGATGAATGCTGTCGCGCACCGCGCGCTCCTCCTCGGAGAACGCGGAATCGATGTTGTAGAGGTCGGCCCTTGGCATCGCGGAAAGATACCTGGAGCTAGAGCTTGAGGAGCACCCGCAGAATCCGCTCAACCGCCTCGATTCTCGGATAAGCCAGATCGCCGCGATATCGAATCAGCCGCTCCTTCGAGATGGAGCGAATGTCTTCGACCTTTATGTAGCTGTCGAAGTCCAGCCCCGCTTCGCCTTTTTCCACGGGGACGTGCGAAGCCACATGCTTTTCGACTTTGGTGATCGGGATCACGATCACCAGTCCAGCCGCCCCCTGATTGAACTTGTCAACCGACACGATCATTGCCGGGCGTTCCCCGGATTGCTCTCTGCCACGTGAAGGACGCAGCTCGACTTGCCAGACCTCGCCCCGCAACGGGACACGCCCCCGCGAGGCCAGTTTTTTCACTCAGTCAGTCCGTCGGCGACGGTATTCTCCCACATGCCCCGCTCGTCCATTTCCGCTTTCCATTCTCCGGGCCGCGATCGTAGCCGCTCGAACCCGGCGTTGATCTCATCGAGCAGCTTTTCGCGCTGATACGTGTCGAGGGCTTCGTGAATGATCTCCTGCTGCTGCTTGCCCGTTCGACGGGCGAGCTCCTGGAGAGCCTTGTGGTCGCTTTCGGAGATTCTGGTAGTCGGCATGCTACTTCAGGGGTGTGTGTACTATCTAGTCTACCGTTTTGTAGACTGAAATGTCAACCGTCTTGTAGCTCACTGCCCGGCTGTTCCCGATCTCAGGTCGAATCACGCCATTTCTCGTCGCGCTCTGGGGCTGATTCCCGCCGCTCGTGCCTTGATGCGGAAACGCCGCCCGTGATCCACCGGTAGTCCGCCTTCATCCTGCCACTGATGGACCATCTCGTGAATCAGCGTGTCGATCACCTCGTCCCATCCGTGTCTTCGGATGTGACGGCGGCTTATCACGATCTCGGCGCCATCCCCCGATGGATCCCGGTGAGTGTAATGTCCGAGCCTGCTCTTCATCCGCCGCGACACGCGGATCGGAATCGCGCCCAGTAGCCCGCCGAACCGCTGGCGGTTGAGCGCCTCATAAACGCGCACGAGCTTCTCAGCCATCGCTTCATCGTCGGGATGAGTTCTTTCAGTGGCGCGTCGCTTTCGCGGAGGCGGCTCGAGCTCCAGCGCGAGCTGCGACTCATCGTGTGGGCCAATCACCCGGCGTCTTCGACGGCCGAGGCCGAGGAGAAGCTTTAGCGCTCGAAGCATTCGTGTGGGCCGGCAACGAAAGTCCTGCCCGACTCCGACCAGATGTGCGTCGTTACTTCGATCTGCGCCGGCAGGATGCGAATCACGTTCACGGACGACGGCCTCCCACCGCGCGACCGGCTCGACACCGTTCCCGCAGTTGAGATGACCGTTCCTTTTTTTGTGTGCTCGATGTAGTGCACCGACTCCTGGTGATCGTGACCGCAAAGAATGAGATCAACTCCCATCGCGGCGAAAGCGCCGAGGATTTTCTTCGTCCGCTTGAGGCCGTGGCGCTGCGAGAGCTCACCCTTAACCGGATTGTGGTGCATCACGATGACACGTGCGTCCGTCGGCGGCGACTGATTGAACGCAATCTCCGCCTTTCTGAACTGCTCCCGCCTGATGTCGCCGATGATCGAGATGTCGCGGAAGTTCCAGGTGAGCGTGCGCAGCGTCACGCCGTGCGACGTGTTGAGGCCGACGAAAGTTGACCCGGGAAGCCTCAGCACGGGCTCGAGCTCGCTCGAGATGAACTTCGAGTAGTTCTCGTAGAGCTTGTCTTTCCGGCCGATCCCGAATGGCGCACGCCACCACGCCACGTCGTGGTTTCCCGGGACGACGATCGTCTTGCTCACCTTCTGCGCGTCCCGAAGAAATACGGCAGCACGCTGAAACTCTCCTGACCGCGCGCGCTGCGAGAGGTCTCCGGAGACAGCAACGACATCGAACTTCTCGTTCTGGATTATTGCTTCGATTGCCTCGATCTGCGCCGGGACGGACGGTCTTCCGAAATGCAGATCTGAAACGTGGAAGACTTGAATCGCCTCCACTCTATCGCGCCGCAACGAGGTCGGCGATCCGCTGCGCGATGTCGCCCGCCATCGCCGGCGAGAGGCTCCGCGAGGCGTCGCCCGTCACTGCCCCGGACCACTGAATGCGCGCGGTTCGCGCGTCGATCAGATAGACGAGAACCGTGCCGCGCAGTCCTCCCGCCGCTTTCTCGAACACGAGCGTCGCGGGCAGAATGGCGTACCGCGCGTCCCGCATCGAGACAAGCGCGCGGACCTGGGACGCGAGCGGGTCGCTGAGCGGATCGTCACTCGCCCTTACGAGCCTGCGGAGTCCGGCGACGGCCAGCGCATGAGGGTCGGGCAGCATCCCGGTGTTGCGCCTTGCGGCGGCGGATATTTCCCGCGCGAACGTCCAGGTGCTTTTCAGCCCCCGGTCGCCGAGCGCGGAGGCGATGGAGTCGTCCAGGGCGGCAATGAATTGGCTGCTGACGGAAGGCGGCTGCTGCCACGTCGAGTCCGGGAACGAGATGTTCCGTTGGACCGGCAGCACCACAACCTGACGCCCGGCCATGAACGCGAGCGGCGTACTCTGTGGCCGGGGAATGCCTCCCGGAACGCCGCCACCCGAGCATCCGATGAGTGCACCCGCACACAGGAAGCCGGCGACTGCAGCGGCGACTGCCAACGGCGTCTCTTTCAGTCTGGCGAGTGAACCCATGGGCTGATTGCGGGAAAGTTAACCGATACGCAATTTCACCGCCTCCACCGGCCACACTCTCGAGCGAAACAAATGCGCAGGTTTTTTCAGTCGCTGATTTTCGCGCTGATCGCGTTACTCGGCGCAGGGAGCTTCGCACGGCTCGCCCTGTCGCGCGGCGAGACGGTGAACGCGGCGTGGCTCCTCACGGCGGCGATCTGCACGTATGCCGTGGCGTACAGGTTCTACAGCAAGTTCATCGCGGCGAAGATCTTCGAGCTGCGTGACGATCGTGCGACGCCCGCTCTGCGGCTGAACGACGGGCGCGACTATTCGCCGACGAACAGGTGGATCGTGTTCGGCCATCACTTCGCCGCGATTGCCGGGCCCGGCCCCCTCGTTGGTCCCACCCTCGCGGCGCAATTCGGATTCCTTCCCGGCGCTCTCTGGATCATCATCGGCGTCGCCATCGGGGGCGCTGTGCAGGACTTCGTCATCCTCGCGTCATCCATCCGGCGCGACGGCAAATCGCTGGGCCAGATGGCGAGGGACGAGATCGGAAAGGTCGCGGGAGCCACTGCGCTCGTGGCGGTGCTCGGAATAATGGTCGTCCTGATCGCGGTGCTCGCTCTCGTAGTAGTGAATGCGCTCAAGGCCAGCCCGTGGGGGATCGTGACGATCGGTCTGACGATTCCTATAGCGATGTTCATGGGCGCGTACCTGCGCTGGGTGCGCCCGCACCGCGTTCTCGAGGCGAGCGCAATTGGAATCGTCCTGCTCACGCTTGCGCTGTTCGCGGGCCAGTGGGTCGCGCAGAATCCGACGCTTGCTCCGATCTTCACGCTGAAGGGAACAACGATCGCTCTTCTGATCATGGCGTACGGCTTCGCCGCGTCGGTGCTTCCGGTGTGGCTGCTCCTCGCCCCGCGCGACTACCTGTCGGCATTCGTGAAGATCGGAGTCGTTGTTGCGCTGGCCCTGGGCATTCTCTTCGTGCTGCCTCCGCTCCAGATGCCGGCGCTCACGCGCTTCACCGATGGAACGGGACCGGTGTTTGCGGGGAAGGTGTTCCCGTTTGCGTTCATTACGATTGCGTGCGGAGCTATTTCGGGGTTCCATGCTCTCATTGCGTCGGGTACGACTCCAAAGCTCATCGAGTGCGAGAGCGATGCGCGCATGGTAGGCTATGGCGCGATGCTCATGGAGTCGCTCGTCGCGGTGATGGCACTCATTGCCGCGTGCCTCCTGACTCCCGGGGTCTACTTCGCAATCAACGCCCCTGTCGGCGCGCTCGGGACAACCGCAGCATCGGCCGCGGCAGCAATCAGCAGCTGGGGCTTCACTCTCATGCCGGGCGAAATGGAGAATCTCGCCCGCCAGGTAGGCGAGAGCTCGCTCCTCTCACGCACGGGAGGTGCGCCAAGCCTGGCGGTCGGTATGG
>JALYJX010000309.1 GCA_030775065.1 Gemmatimonadota bacterium
GCCATTCCATCACTGACTGGATCGATGCGAGGACGGGAGCGAATATGCGCGCAAGGCGAAGAATTCTCCTGACGATCGATTTCGATCCCGAGAAGCTTCCGGGCGATAACCCAATCTGGAAAACCTTCAAGCGAAACCTCAGCTACATCCACCTGCCCTCTCCGGCGCTGCAGCTGACTCCGGACCTCGAGCTGCTCAAGTGGTATCGCTGAGAGGCCTCGTGTGCACGGCGATGCTCTTGCCGCTGTCACTGCGAGGACAGGCCTCTCCCTACGTTCCGATAGACGACATCGCCTACAGCTACGTCGACGCGCTGATGACGCGAGGGTCGCTCGATGCGCTTGCAACGCTCGAGAGGCCGTACACAGTGAACGCAATCAGAGCCGCTGCCGACACTGCGCTCGAGCGCGGCCCCACACCACGTTTGGCGGGATACCTTCACGCGCTTGAGAAAACCCTCGAGCGGTACGAGCTGCGAAAGCGCGATGAGCCGGCGTCGGATTCGCTTCCCTTCCGCACCAAGGCAACGTTCGACATCTACGTCACCGCGGAGACCTCGGCGCGGCAGGAGCTCATGCTCGCCGACGCGCGGAATGATGCCGAGCCCGGAATTGCCGGCTACTTCGTGCTCGGAGGCGGCAATCTCGTTGCAGCGGTGAGAGCGATCCTCGACACTCGACTGAACCGGGACCCGGACTTCACCGGAAAGAAGGATCGAAGGATTGCCGGGAGAACGCAGGACGGATATGTCGGCGGCCAGTGGAAATACGCGGAAGTCGCATTCGGTCGCGTGGCCAGGAACTGGGGCCCTCCTGCCTTACACGGACTGCAATTGAGTGGCGCGCCGTTTACGTACGATCATCTCTATTCGCGGTTCGGAACCGACAGAATTCATATCTCGAGCGTCATTGCGAGGCTCGAGAATTCTGTCATCACGCCCGGCGTCGAAGCGTCGCGCTATTTCTCCATCCATCGGCTCTCCTACCGCCATGGGCGCTTCGAGGGCGCTTTGAGCGAAGGCTTCATTTATACGGGAGTCGGGAGGGGCCTCGAGCCGGTAGTGATCAATCCATTCAACGTGTACTCGTTGAGCTGGCGCAACGAGAGAGTGGATGGAAACCTGAGCATGGGCTTCGAGGGCTCCTGGCGCGCCGGGCGGTTCGGAACCTACGCGGCGCATCTCATGCTGGACGATCTTCAGATCGACAAGTGCGATAGCGCGTGCAGCGAGCCGAATTCGTACGCTCTTGCTGCGACCGCCGAGGGACTTCCCCTTGTCGGCGAAGAAAAATGGTTCGCGAGCTACACGCGGGTGTCGAATCTCTCTTATCGCACTCCGAATTTCGCGGAGCGGTACGCAAGCTACGGCATCGGCCTCGGCCGCCCGTACAGCGACTACGACGAGGTGCGCCTCGGCGTCGATGTTTCGCTCGTGCCGCGAACGCCGCTGAAGCTATACGTCGCGCGCCGGAGACAGGGCGAAGGCGATTACCGTGAGAGCTATCCAGCGGTCGCAGACTACTCGACGACTCCGGTGTTTCTTAGTGGCGTGGTCTGGACCGTCAACCGCCTCGGATTGAGCGGTGCATCAACAGTAAGCCGTGATCTCCAGTTGACCGGCGACCTTGGCGTAAATCACGTAAGAAACCGGCGCAATATTCCGGGCAGGAACATCACCGCAGTCGAGGGACGCCTCAAGGTAATCTGGGTGCCGCGGTGGCTGATCACCTTTCAGTAGTGGGCGTATTAGACCCGCGGAAACAGAGTCGTTGAACTGGCGATACTGGCGGCGCATTCCGTGGACCGATACACGCGCGAAATTCGTCGCTGAGGTTCCCGCGCGCGGAAATTTGCTGGACCTGGGCAGCTCGAATGGACAGACTTTGGGGCATTTTTTCGAGCTGAGGCCGGACCTCTCCTTTGCAGCTTCGGATTTTGCGGGCACACCTGAGACTTATCCTCCGGATACCGATTTCAAACGAGCCGACTTCGACGCTGATCGCTTACCCTGGCCGGACAGCGAATTCGACGCGATCACCTGCATGCACGTCGTCGAGCATCTCCAGGACCCCGCCCACATGCTGGCGGAAGCCGCGCGCGTGCTGAAGCCGGGCGGGCGGATTTATGTCGAGACGCCTCATCCGAAGTCCCTGACGACAAAGAGCGCGCGGGGCAGTGCCGTGGTGACTGTGACCATGAATTTCTTCGACGATCCAACGCATGTGCGCGTGGTGACCACCGAAGCGCTGTCACGCGATATGAGACTGGTCGGCCTCGTTCCTGAGGCGAGCGGTGTCTCGCGGAATCTCTTCTTTGCTGCGGCGTATCCATTTTACGCGGCATTGGGGTCGACGAGTCGAAAGCGTTTTGTGGCGCAGCTGCACTGGACGGGCTGGTCGGCGTACATCGTTGCTCGCTCAAGTAACCGATAGGCTTGTCTAGCACGTATAAACTGCAATGCGTTGCGTCGCGGCAGAGTTTCCGGATACCTTGAAAGAATACAGGGGCCCTTAGCTCAGCCGGTCAGAGCAGCGGACTCATAATCCGACGGTCGCAGGTTCGAACCCTGCAGGGCCCACTTCCTTCAAACCCGCCTTCCGGCGCGGGCGGCACCTGTACCAGGGAGCGGTGTACGCAGAGGTTGCGCTACTTCCTCGCCTCTACGTGCATTGTTAGCTTTCGGATTGGCTTGGTTCAGGGCTCGCTCCGTATCGGTTCAGCCCGCTTGACGGTGTCTCCCTTTCGGTCGCGTAGCTCAGCTGGTTAGAGCGCTGGTCTCACATACCAGAGGTCCGGGGTTCGAGTCCCTGCGCGACCATGCACGGTACGACTCTGGCTGATTTCCTTCTTATTCCTTCATTTCCTGATGATATCAAACCGACTGCGGCTGCTGATCGTATCCGCGATTTTCCTGGCCGCTCCGTCGCTTCTCCGAGCGCAGACTCCACCGAGTCCGACGGAAGCGCAGCGGATGCTGGAAACAAATCCGCTTCTCCTCCAGCAGCTGAGGGCAAGAATCCTTTCCAGTGGCTTGACCCCCGAGCAGATCCGGGCGAGGCTCCGTGCGGAGGGCTATCCCGAATCACTTCTCGACGCGTACATCCCCGGCGGCAGCGGCACAGGAGCCGAGATAGTGAACTCCGGCACTCCCGATGACGTGCTGAACGCAGTGAGTCAGCTCGGGATTGTCGACACGCTCGAAGCGGAGAACCTTCGCTGCGCGACCATCGATACGCAGGACAGTCTGAGCGTGATCACTGATACAAGTGCCGTGGGCCGGGCACGCCGTCTAGCGGCGCTGCGGGCCCGGGCGCGTTGTCTTGCCCGACTCGATTCACTGGGCCTCGAGGTAGTGTCGGCCGCCGACAGCGCCCGCCGGAAGGCGTGGGCCGACAGCGGCTTCGTGATCTTCGGACTCTCCACGTTTCGCCAGCGAACAACCCAGTTCGAGCCCAACCTGGCTGGACCGGTGGATGAGAACTATCGCCTTGGCCCCGGCGATCTCCTCGTGCTGATTCTCACCGGCGACGTGTCCCAGTCGTATCAGCTGCCGGTGACTCGAGAAGGATTTGTCGTTGTTCCTCAAGCCGGCCAGATATACGTCAACAATCTCACGATGGGGCAGCTCGAGGATATCCTCTACACGAGACTCGGCCGAGTGTACTCGGGGGTGAGACGCGGTCCGGGCGCAACCACGCGCTTCTCCCTCAATGTGGCGCGCATTCGGACTAACCAGGTGTACGTCGTGGGCGACGTGTTGCTGCCGGGTAGCTATCGCATTTCGAGCGCGGGTACGACGCTGACGGCATTGTACGCGGCGCGCGGACCCACGGACAACGGGTCGCTGCGCAACATCCAGGTGAAGCGAGGCGGGAGGGTCATCGGCGCTCTCGACGTCTACGATTATCTGATCAGCGGCGACGCGTCACGTGATGTCAGGCTCCTCAACGGCGATGTCGTTTTCGTTCCTGTGCATCAGAATCGCGTGCGTGTTGTCGGCGAGGTCATAAGGCCCTCCACCTATGAGCTCAAACCGTCCGAGACTCTGGCAGACGCCATCCGCTTTGCGGGAGGATTCACACCCACTGCTGCGCGCACCCGCGTTCAGATCGAGCGCATTCAAGCGCCGAACCAAAGAGGCGAGGGTGGACGGGATCGCCTGACGATCGACGTGGCGTCGGCCGCGTTTTCCGAAGGCGCCGGACCGAGCATTCCGGTGCTGCCGGGTGACGTGATACGCGTCTTCAGGATTACGGAGCGCGTGCGAAACCGGATCAATATCTCCGGGAACGTGTGGCAGCCGGGCTCGCTCGGGCTCGCTACGGGCATGACCGTGTCGCAGGCTTTGCGCGCGGCGGGCGGCGTGAAGCCGGATTCCTACCTCGGACAGGTGCTCGTCACACGTCTGAATTCGGATTCGACGCGCGTTCAGCTTCATGCAACTCTCGCCGATACCACGGGACGCGTCATCGGCGACTTCCCGCTACGCGAAGACGATCAGATTCGTGTTTTCTCGGTTTCAGAGTTCCGGCCTGAACGGTACGTCGCAATAACTGGCGCCGTGCGCAACGGCGGTCAGGTCGCCTATCGCGAAGGAATGACGGTGCGTGACCTCATTCTGCAGGCTGGCGGACTCGAGCAAAGCGCTGACCTTCGCGAAGCGGAAATCGCGCGTCTCCCGGCCGACCGGCGAGGCGGACAGACCGCTACAACTTCCCGCGTTCCCCTGGACTCGAGCTACATC
>JALYJX010000310.1 GCA_030775065.1 Gemmatimonadota bacterium
AACCCATCGAGTTTGCGCGTTGTGAGTTTCCCGTGCTCCAGTGAATTCCGTTATTCCGTCTCGTTAATCACGGAATAACGGACAACGGGACCACGGTGAGCTCACAACGCGCAAACTGAATCTGGATCGACGTTAAGAACGGTTGAGGACCGTTGCCGATCGGGATCGCGCGTGAGTCATTATCAACTGGCGGTCGGGGCTGAACCGAATCTCGATCCTCTCACCCGAAACTGCACGCATCGCTTCGACCGATGCGCCGATGAGACCGCACAGAGCATCGCGAGATCCCGGATCAGGATAGCGAAATCGCTGCAGACCGCTCACGATTACCGGGCTATCCGTCGTCAAGACGATAACTCCGCCGAAATCCAGCTCGATCCGGTCGAAGAAAAAGCGTATCGACGTGAGTTTTCTTCCGGACAAATCCGAAATCGACGGCGCATTTTCAGGAACAAGTCGAAGAAATGGCGAATCTTCGGAAGCTTCCCGCGTCACGCCCGTCGGTTCTTCTCCAGCCGCAGCTGCGTCGTTGCGCAGTGACGGTTCAACGTCCTGCGCTCTACCTGCCTGGACCTTGCGGCGCCGGCGTCTGTGATTCTGCTCCCAGAGCCAGCCTGCAATGACACCGAGCGCGAGGCCGCCAATTCCCAAAAAGAGGCCCGAAGCAGCGACGAGCGCAAAAAAGTACCAGAGTCCACGTACGAACTCGCCGCTCTCGAGCTGCGAGCTGAGGTAGCGCCACGCTAGCGGCGCCGAGCCGATAAACCCGAGAAGGAACGCACAGTACGCGACGACGTCCTTGATGGCGGTACGTCGAAGCTGATAGAACTCGGACTTGACGACTCCTCCCTCAGGGATGGGTGTGTTGAAACCCCCGTTGTGGGTCGGTTCGTGACCCTCGATAATTAACTCCGCGAGCGAAATCAACCCCGGCACGGGCGGATTACAATTTTAGCGGCGAACCTGCTGTATCGCACGGCCAGCGTACGGGGTGGCGGCTCGATCTTGGAAAATTCGTAGTTCATGTCGGCGAAGCCAGTCGCGTCGGCAAATGCACCTTCACCGATGAGCCGTCCGCGAGAAACGCCGACGCCGGTGGTCTCTCCAGTATCTCACCGAGTGCCGAGCCGAATAGCTCACCCGGCTCGCTCTCCAGCAGATGACTTTCCGCCTGCCAGACGCGCCATCGCGGGTGTTCCACGTGGTACTCGATCGTACTTCCATCCCGGTGCGTTCCATAGCCCCACGGGCGATCGGTGAAGAACTCTTCCTCGGAGCTCGGTGATGCATACTCGGCATCGCCCTTCCCGATCACCATAAGCCTGCTCCACCCATGCTTCTGCTGCCACGAATACTCGGCCATCAACGGGGCCGAGCCGTGCGGAGCTTCGATGCGGTGCTGCATTGCGCGCGTTTCATACGGCTCGTCGTAGGAGAGTCGCGCAGCAGCCGTCACCGCGGGCACCGGCACCATTTCCTTTATGAATCGTACTCCGCGGCGCATTTCCGCACCGACGCGGCGACGTACGTACACGCGGAGATTCACTTCCTCGAACGCCTGGTGCAACGGAACGGGAATGCCGAAGATACGCGTGTTTCTGAAATGAAATCCGACAAGACTCACGTAGGCGCCGCCGCGCCATTCATCGAGCTCAGTCCCGGCAGGTACGTACTCCGCGAGAAGCTCCTGACTCACACGGTAGTTCAAAAGGGCCACGTAGCACCACTCGGCCGTGAGAAAGACGTCGGGCAGGATCGACATGCCTGCCGTTCCGACGCATCACCTATTCCATCGCGGATTTTTTGCGCGAATTCGGATGGCCCGTGTCAGCTCGTCGAAGGCGCCGACCGCTGTGATTGCGCTTACACGCCAATCGCGCGTCTTGAGCTCAGGCATCTGGGGATTCCGGCGTGAGCGTGAAGTGCGGATTCTCGATGAGGCCTATGAGATTGCCGAATGGATCTTCGATGCTCGCGACCAGAATTCCATCTCCGACGTTCTGGAGCTTGCCGCGAACCCTGACGCCCCTCGCTGTCAGATCCGCGAGCATCCCCTTCAGGTCGCGCACGCCCCAGTAGGCCAGTTCGCCACCCGGCCCCGGTCCCTGCTTCACGATGCTGGGATCCAACCCCAGCTCGAAGCCGCCGATGTTGAATCCCACGTAGTAGGACTCGTCGAAGTAGGGAGCAACGTCGAACGTCTCGCTGTACCATTCCTTCGCGCGATCGAGGTCGGACACCTTGTAGATCACTGTGCGCAGCCCGAGTAGCATGCGATGCCTGTTTTTTTAGGGTGAACGATAAAACTAAGGCCCGAAATTCACTTGGATAAGCTGCTCAGGCTCGCGGTTCTGGACATCTGCGCGAGGAAAAATGCTGCCCCAATCCACAGAAACGCGACCGTCAGCCAGCCAACGAGCGAGGCGCCGACGGCAAAGGTATCGGTCGCAGCCGGGACAGCCGATGGAACAATGTCCTTGAGATTATTCACAGCCGCATGGAAAAGCATGACGAGAAGCAGACTTCCGTCAGTGCGCCAGTAAAGCCAGGCCATCGTAACGGAAATAGCGGTCACCTGCAGCAGGTAGAGAGGGAACGACTGTCCGAGGGTGCTGCTGTCGGGAAAGAAGAACAGCGGCAGGTGCCACGTGGCCCAGATGATTCCAAGGACGATGCTCGAGATCGGAAGACCGAAGCGCTCGGACATGCGCGGAAGCGCATAGCCCCGCCAGCCGATCTCTTCGCCTGCCTGTACCCACGTCGAGATCATCAGCGCCGCCAGCATCAGGTACACTGGCTCCTGACCGAAGCGCGGCCATTGACCCGTCACCACGCGATGCACCACTGCGACCAGGAGCTTGATCGCAGGCATGTAGCCTATCGCGAAGACATACCATCGCGCGCCGACGTCCCACCTGAAGATCCGGCCGAGCAGCGCCTTGACTGCAGCGCGTCCCTCATTTCGTGCGGTTAGAGCGACGGCAGTCAGTCCGGGCGCGAATACTCCGAGAAGGAAGACTGCCGTGCCGGCCACTGCGAGAGCTGGGTTGCTCGCCGGGGTTCCGCCGGAAATCGCAAGGGACGCGATCCAACAGAGCCACGAGGCGGCAAAGGTGATTGCAAAGAAAACGAACAGCCGACGCGTAAGAGTTTCCTCGTTATTCGACGGCGTGATCCGGTGATCGCGAGCGCCACAGCAGGCGTGCAGCCCATAAGCTGAGCAGCGCGGCGACAAGCGTGACGAGGAGATAGAAAGGATCCGTGGCGAACGCCGGCGATTCTGCGATGATGCGCCAGATATGGGCAACGACGAGCAAGCAAAAAATCACGCCGGTGGTCAGCACGTACGCTCTCATGGCAACTCCACAGCTGGACGAGACGAATCGGAGAAGGGACGAACTTGTGTGCGCTCAGCCGTAGCTGCAACCTGCGCTAGCGCCTCGGCCGAGCATCTCGCTCTAGCGTATGAGGCCGCGCTACGTCACCACTCCCTGTGGCATGAGTTCGGCGACTTGCATCTCATCACCAGGTGACGGCGCGATCTGTTCAGGCGTGCGGCGCCCAGGCTTTCTCGCCGGGGCGATACTCCGTGCACGGGTCGAAGCGGCCCGGCGACTCGATGTACCGCTGCGCCTGCGTGCAGCCGATCTCCGATGTGAAGTAGCCGAGCAGGGCTAGCTCCTTCATCATGCGGAAGTAGTGAGATGGAGCGTCTGCGGTGATCTCTGATGCCGCGCTGACATCCGCACCCTGCGCGAGCTCCTGCCGCTGGTCGGGAAGATTCTTCTCGGGCTCCGCTTCTTCCGCTGATTTGGCAGCAGGGAGACCGCGCGCTTTCCGCCTGACCGCGTCTCGCGCGTCAGCATGGAGCTTCTGCTCGCGATCGAGCTTCGTGAGCACCGCGAGCCGCTGTTCCGGCGTCGCGACCATGAACGTCGCGTTGGTCTCCTTCCGAGTCGCTTCGTCCAGCTTCAGCATGCCGTCACGGAAGATCTTCCGGTCGGGCGCGCTGTAGCTGTCGGTCACCATCAGAGCCATGAATGCACCTGTCTTCGCAGCCTTGGCTCCCGGAGTCTTCGTCTCCGGAAGAATTGTCTCTGCAATCTCGTCGAGATATGCGATGTCGGCGGAAGTGAACTCACCAACGGGACCTGTCGCCGGAGCCTGCGGACGCTCTCGCTCGCATGCAGTAAGAAGCGCGCTGCCGCCGACGAGTGTAGTGCCTCCGAGGAATAGCGCGACGCGCCGAATTGCCTCGCGCCGGTCGATCAACGCAATCCCTCCGGGACGATCGCTTTCGTCTTGGTACTCGGCCATCGATGAATCTCCGATCAGAGGTTGCGGCGATTCAGCTCGCTCACCGCGTGGTCTGCCGCGCGAGCGGTTAGCGCCATGTAAGTCAGTGAAGGATTCACGCACGAGCCGGATGCCATGCCCGAGCCGTCGGTGACAAAGACGTTTGGTGCATCCCAGACCTGGTTCCATTTGTTGAGGACTGACGTCTTCGGATCACTCCCCATGCGTGCGGTGCCCATCTCGTGGATGCCCATACCCGGGAAGTACTCGTTGTCGTATGGGTTCACGTCCTTCACACCGGTCTGCTCGAGCATGTCCGCCATGTCGTTGATCATGTCCTTTCGCATCCGCGCTTCGTTCTCTCCGGTGGCGCAATCGATCTTGATGACGGGAAGTCCCCACTTGTCCTTCTTGGCCTGATCGAGCGAGATCTGGTTTG
>JALYJX010000311.1 GCA_030775065.1 Gemmatimonadota bacterium
GTTCTATGCTGGCCCGGTCCGCGTACCCGCTTTCGGCGACCGCGATGACTCCGTGAGGAATTCGGGGGATGAGCGACTCAGCTGTCCCCGTCTCGATCACGAGTGTCTCGAGATTCCGGTTGTTCACCCCGACGATTCTCGCTCCGGCCTCGAGGGCTCTGTCCAGCTCCGCGATATCTCGAACTTCGGCCAGGATCTCGAGATCCATCGCACTCGCCGCTTCGAGAAGCTGCGCGAAAAGTGCCGGCTCGAGCGCTCGGGCGATGAGCAGCGCCGCCGAAGCGCCGAGGCAGCGAGCCTCGTGAAGCTGTGAGACCGAAACGTGGAAATCCTTTCGGAGAATCGGGAGTGCGGCGCCGCGAGCTGCCCGCCGAATATCGTCGTCGGAGCCGCCAAACCGATCCGGCTCCGTCAGCACCGAGATCGCGGCTGCCCCGCCTCGCCTGTAAGCTCGTGCCTGAAACTCGGCGTCGAGTCCGGGGCTAATGTCACCGCGGGACGGCGAGGCGCGCTTGATTTCGGCGATCACCGCAACTTTTGGGGTCCGTAGCACGCTGAAAAGTGATGGCGCGGGCGGCATTGCAAGAGCCTCAGCTTCGAGCTCGGATGCCCGCCGTTCCAGCGTCGCCGCACGGTCGGTCGCCGCTCTTATCAAGGCCCCCAAAGTGCCTTCCGGAGCTACCCAAGGCGTTTTTCCTTGCGTTTCGGGCGTTGTTCGGCTATTCTTTGAATTCGGCAAATGTTCGGTCAGGTCGCAGGCGAAGGAACCCATCTTCGAGGGAAAGATATGTCGCTTACAAAGCGCCAAAGGGAGATTCTCACGTACCTCTCAGAGTACTCCGAGGAGCGCGGCTACGCGCCCAGTTTCGAGGAAATCGCTGGCAAATTCGGATACAGCTCGCTGGCAACGGTGCACGAGCACCTGAGCAACCTCGAGAAAAAGGGCTACATCAAGAGAGAGTACAACGAGAGCCGTGCAATCGAGGTTCTCCCGTCCGAGATGTATCCACGCGCGCATACGCTTCCTCTCGTCGGTACGGTGGCTGCTGGTCTGCCCATCGAGGCCATAGAGACGCAGGAGTCAATCGGTGTGCCGGATGATCTCGTTCGGCGGGGCGGCAATCATTACGTCCTTCGGGTCCGCGGCAATTCAATGATCGACGAGCAGATCCGCGACGGAGACTTTGTCGTCGTGAATGAGCGGCACGCGGCTGACAACGGTGAGATGGTCATCGCGCTGGTCGACGGCAATTCCGCCACCGTGAAGAAATTCTATCGTGAGCGTGACGGAAGGATCCGTCTGCAGCCGGCCAACGAAGCCATGACGCCGATCTATGTCCATGAGAACGACATCTCGATTCAGGGCGTCGTCGTGGGCGTGATTCGCCGCTGCTGATCAGCTAGCCGCGTACGCCGACCGGAGGCGGTCCAGCGCGCGGATTCCCTCGCCTTCCTTGAGTGCCTTCCGCGCTGCCGCGACGCCCTCCGAATACGTGGCCACCCTCCCGCTGACGTAAATCGCCGCGGCTGCATTCATCACGACCGCTGCGCGGGCGGCGGCGCGCTCCGGACTCGCTCCCTCCGCGCCAAGAATCGCCAGGATGATCCGCGCGTTGTCCGCCGAGTCGCCGCCGGCGAGAGCATCCGCGGTCAGGCCCGTGTAACCGAACTCAGCGGGGTCGATCGTCCACTCGGTCGCGCGGCCGTCGCGCACCTCCACAACGCTCGTCCTGCCAAGCGGTGAGATCTCGTCCAGGCCCGGCTCTCCATGAACTACGAGCGAATGGAGTGAGCCGAGCTCGAGCAGCGCGCCGGCGAGAATCGGCACACGGTTGGGATCGGCAACACCGACAACCTGCCGCCGGGCACCGGCCGGGTTTGCGAGCGGTCCGACCACGTTCATGACCGTGGGTATCGCGAGCTCTCGCCGTACCGGACCGACGTGACGCATCGCCGGATGCATCAGCGGAGCGTACATGAAGACGATTCCGGCGCTCTCGAGAGCGGCGGCCATCGTCGCCACCGGGACCTCGAGCCTCACTCCCAGCGCTTCCAGAACGTCGGCGCTCCCGCACCGTGAGGTGAACGACCGGTTCCCGTGTTTTGCAATTCGTACTCCGGCACCAGCCGCCAACAGTGCGGCGGCTGTGGAGATATTGAACGTCGTGACCGCGCCCCCTCCGGTCCCACACGTGTCGACGAGCGAATCCGGATCGGACGAATCGAGGTGCACCATCACCTCCCGCAGCGCTCGCACGACACCGGCGACTATCTCGGCCGTCTCTCCGCGCACGCGAAGGCCGGTGAGCATGGCGGCTATCTGGACCGTGGTGGCTTCCCCTCTCATGATCATGCCGAACGCATCTGCAGCATCGGCTGCCGTGAGAGCGGAATGATGGGCGAGCTTGACGATTGCCGCGTGAAGCGGCGACTGAGGGGGGACCGCTGTCATCTGGCCGGCCGTCAGCTGCGCGTGCTGAACGCGGCCCTGATTTTCCGCACGATCTCTCCCGGATCGCCACCTTCATCGAGAGCGCGCTCGATCTCATATAGAGTGCGCCCCTGATTCCGGGCGAGCTCACCCTGCGAGTGAAGCTCCACATGAGCTTCCTCCAGGCGACTGACGGCTCGAGCAATCTGTTCTTCGACGGCCGTGAGACGGGCGGCTCTTGCCTGTGCGTCGTCGGCAGCGGCGGCGATTGCCCGCTCGAGCTCGGCAATCCGCAAAGCCGCGGCCTCGCCGGGCGAGCCGTTCAGTGCCCGAGCCTGATCGAGCTCGGCTTTGAGTCCGCGTACGGCATTGTTGTACTCGGCGTGGATGTTCCGCGTCAGCGCCTCCAGAGCCTGCACGGCCTCGAAGCGCGCGTCGTGCTCCGCGATCCGCTCGAAAGCGAGCGCGAACAAGTCGATCGCGGGCGCGAGCCGCTCGATGACTCGATTGCCGAAACGTCGCCGCGGCTCGTACACTGCGACAATTCCTGCGACTTCGCCGTCGAGTGTAAGACCACGAACGGAGAGAATTCCACCGCCCTGCTGAGGCGTCAGCCCCAGGAGCTTCAGGTAGTCGTCCGACTCGGTGCCGAAGTCTGCGACTGCCGACCCGGACTCCAGGGTCCGGCGGATCGGGGCCGGAAGATGATCCACCGCGACGTTCATGGGGGTTCGGCCGATTCCGCCGGAGACTGGAGTCAGTCGCTCGGTTATGAGCTGACGCCGCGAATCACACAAAAAAAGCGCGACCTGCGCCGAGCGTTCGATGTCCCATGCTTCGTGCTGCAGCAGCGTCAGCGCCGCATCCGCATCGCGGGCTGCGGAAAGAACCGTGGCTAGACTGGCGAGAGTGCGAGGCGGCATTGAGTCCGGAAACGCAGAGTGCGCGCCCCGAGTTTGAGCGTTGCATCATCGAATGTCAATCACCGGAACCTACCGAATCAGCCTGCCACTCTATTTTGTTGGCGCTAGAGGCAGGCTGAAGCCGATCATACGCCTCCCTCACTACTAATCCGAGACTCGCGGCAGTTTCCGCCACACGGTAACTTCAGCCATGACGTCACGCTGCGTGCAACTTGTACTGCAGTACGACGGAGCGGGCTTCGCGGGGTGGCAACGGCAGCCTGATGAAAGAACCGTGCAAGGCGTTGTCGAGGACGCGCTGCTCAGATTGTGCCAGTCGCACGTGTCCGTGCTCGGCGCAGGAAGGACCGACGCCGGAGTTCACGCTCGCGGGCAGGCCGCGGGAGTGAGAGTGCCGGACAAATGGACGGCGCAGGCGCTGCGACGCTCGCTCAACGCGGTCCTCCCTTCGGACGTCTGGGTGAAATCATCATTCGAGATGCGCGAGGAGTTTCATGCGCGATACAGCGCATTGTCACGGAGCTACAGCTATCTGGTAGGAACCGACGAGGAGGCGGAATCACCCTTCAGAAGAAATCGCGAGCTTTCCTGGCGGCGCCCGATCGACACGACGTCACTCGAGCGAGCCACGGCCGAAATAATCGGGGATCACTCATTCCGCGCTTTCGCTGTAAGAGGCACGGCGCCCGACCACGATGAACATCGCTGCATTATCCATGAGGCAGCGTGGACAGAACGGCCCGACGGCATCGATTTCCGAATCCGCGGGAACCGTTTCCTGCACCATATGGTCCGGTTTCTCGTGGGCACGATGCTGGACGTTGCCGGAGGCCGCCGCGATGCGAGCCTCGTGAAGCGACTGCTCGAATCGGGCGACAACCACGAGGCATCACCGCCGGTGCCACCGCACGGGCTATACCTCGACCAGGTTGAATATCCTCCCGAGCTTTATCTGCGACCTGCATGAACATTTTCATCGAGAGCGTCTCGATCGACGAGATTCGCCAGGCCTCGGCGGCCGGATTCGCCGACGGCGTGATCTTTTCCGAATCCGGTCATTCGGCGGGCCGAGCCGGGGTCGCGGGACACGACCTTATCGCGGCGATTGCACAGGAGTTTGCGCTCCCGATCTGCGTCGAGGTCGGCGCGATCAGCGGCGAAGACATGTATCAGGCGGCGCATGATCTCGCCAGAATCTCCGACAACGTCGTGGTCCAGCTTCCTCTCGTGGAGGATGCACTGGTTCCGATGCATCGTCTGAATGCAGAAGGAATCGGTATCTGCGCGACTTACGTGTTCAACGGCGCTCAGGCCGTCCTCGCCGCGAAGGCAGGTGCGTCGATGGTTCGCGTGTCACTGCACGACCTCGATGCTCA
>JALYJX010000312.1 GCA_030775065.1 Gemmatimonadota bacterium
GTCCTCAGCTCGTCTGGACTCCGCGGTCGAATCCGCAGCCCGCAATAGCGCTTCTCCAACCCCGACGCCAATGCCCGCAAGATCAATTGCCTCCGCCACGATCTCCTTCGGACTGGTCTCGGTCCCGGTGAACGTGTATTCGTCTTCCGAGTCGAAGGCGAGCGTCTCGTTCAACATGCTGCACAAGGACTGCGGCGGCCGCCTCAAGCAGCACTACACGTGCACGAAGGACAATGAAGTCGTGACCCGCGACAACACCGTCAAGGGCTATGAGTTCGCAAAGGACCAGTATGTAATCCTGACGCCCGAGGAACTGAAGGCGCTGGAAGAGAAGGCAACGAGTACCATCGACGTCATCGAGTTCGTTCCGCTGGCCGAGGTCGATCGCGTTTATCTCGAGAAGGTCTACTATCTGGGGCCCGACAAGGGCGGCGATCGCGCCTACCGCCTGCTCGTCGAGGCGCTGAAGACCAGCGGAAAAGCGGCGCTCGGTCAGTACGCCGCGCGGGGCCAGCAGCATCTCGTTCTCCTTCGCGCGCGTGACGGCGTCCTGGTGATGGAGCAGCTCTACTACGCCGACGAGATTCGGCCGACCACCGAAGTTCCGGTTCCCGACGGCGATGTGAAGGACGCCGAGCTCAAGCTGGCGATGATGCTGATCGATCAGACGGCGAACGAATCGTTCGAGCCGACGAAGTACAAGGACACGGTGCGCGAGCGGGTCCTGGAGACGATTCAGCGCAAGGTGGACGGTCAGGACATCACGTCAGATGTCGCGGCCAATGGTGGAGGCGACAAGATCCTCGACCTCATGGAAGCGTTGAAAGCGAGCCTCTCGAAGAAATCCACCCCCGAAAAAGCGGAGCGCAAGAAGCAGAAGGCCTCGTGAAGCTGCTCGCGGGAACGAGCGGCTATTCGTTCAAGGAGTGGAAGGGAACGTTCTATCCGGCCGAGCTCAAGTCCGACCAGCTCCTCGGCTTTTACGCTTCGAAGTTCTCGACGCTCGAGATCAACAACACCTTCTATAGACTACCTAAGGAGCACGTCCTCCTGGAGTGGGCGTCGCAGGTGCCCGAGCAGTTTACGTTCTCGCTCAAGGCGAGCCAGAGAATCACGCATTACGCCCGTCTCAAGGCGGAATCCGAGTCCCTTGTCCTGTTTCTCCTCAAGAACACGTCGGTGCTTGGCGAGAAACTCGGGCCGATTCTTTTTCAGCTTCCGCCGAACCTGAAAAAGGACGTCGAGCGGCTGAAGAATTTTCTCAACTACCTGCCGACCGAAAGGAAATACGCGTTCGAGTTCCGCCACGAGAGCTGGTTCGACGACGAAGTGTTCGCGGTGATGCGCGACCGCGATATCGCGATGTGCGTCGCCGAGCAGGCCGAGTTCAAGTGCCCGGTGGTCAGCACAGCGTCGTGGGGCTACCTGCGGTTGCACAAGCTCGACTACGACCAGAGCGCGCTGGAAGAGTGGGCGAAGTGTGTCACTTCACAGAATTGGAACGAGGCATTCGTGTACTTCAAGCATGATGAGGGCGTCGGCTCGGGGCCACCGGCGGTCGAGGCATTCGTCAAGGCGGGTCAGGCGTGAAAGGCCGGCATCTATGACGAAGGTTCAAAGAGATTCGGCGGATTGTCCGGATCGAGTCGTACCGGCGTACACCTCGTGCCCACACCCGACCGCTTTTCTCTTTGGTTTTTAACTACAGGAAGAACTCGACATGCTGATTGGCGTTTCGCCCGCCTTGGCGCCAGCTCGGAGACAATCCGGTAAATCTGCCGAATCCCTTTGAAACCTCCGTCACAGATGCCTGAAAAACCGACCGGCTGTCAGAAATTCTCGTCGCCGGCTGACGCAGCCCGACAATCTTCGCGCAGATTTACTCGAATGCGAACAATGATGCGCGTCAGCGTGGCAGGACTCATTCTCGTCCACGCTTTTCCCGCGGCCGCTCAAGCGCCGGACGCTGAGCTGTGGCGGCAGGTCGAGATAATCCGCACGGCTCACGGCGTTCCACACATCCGCGCTGAAAGCCTTCGCGCAGCCGGCTACGCGCTTGGCTGGCTGCAGCTGGAGGACTACGGACCGCGTGCCGCATTGATGGCTTTGCGAGCCCGCGGGGAGATGGCGAAGGTCTTCGGCCGCGACAGCATCGAATCGGATTTCGAAAACCGCCGCAACCGCAGCCGCGCAGTGGCGACGTACCCTCGTCTCGAGCAAGCGACGCGCGATGTCTACGACGGGTTCGCCGCGGGAATGAATCGCTACATCGCGCTGCACGCCGAGGAATTTCCGCCGGGCATGCCGGCGAACTTCACGGGATACGACGTCGCCGCGAGGGACATGGGCGGTGGCCCCGCGGTCGGCTCGAGGTTCGACAGGTTTGTCGCGCGCCTGAACCCGCAATCACGGAGGGACACAGCGAGACAATCGGATGGTGAAGGCGACGTCGGGAATGCGGATGTGATTGGCTCCAACGCCTGGGCGTTCGCGCCTTCGCGCACGAAATCAGGCAAGGCAATCCTCCTTCGCAATCCGCACCTCCAGTGGACGGCCGGATACTACGAGGCGCATATCACGGTGCCCCAGGTCATCGACTTCTATGGCGACTTTCGCATCGGCGGTCCGTTCAGCCAGGTAGGTGGCTTCAATCGCTTCCTCGGCTTCGCAACGACGAACAGCCAGGTAGACCTCGACGAGTTCTACGCCCTCGATGTCGATCCCGCGAAGACCGATCATTATCTCTTTGACGGCGCTTCGATCCCGGTTACGCGCGAGCTCATCACCGTCGAGTTCAAGAACGGCGACGGACTCGGAACAGAATCACGTGAGCTGTTGTCGACACGGCTCGGTCCGGTGATTTACCGAGGCAAAGGCAAGATCTACATCGCGAAGGCCGCGACCGAGGGAGAATTTCGCGCGGGAGAGCAGATGCTGCACATGATGCGGGCGACCTCGCTGGCTCAATGGAAGGATGCAATGAGGCTCCGCGCACGGCCGACGTCGAACTTCACCTACGCCGATCGTGCGGGAAACATCTTCTATTTATGGAATGCGTCGCTTCCGCTGCTCCCACATCCGCCGGGCGGTGACACCGTCGCCGTTCCTGCGCGCGGGATGCGCGACGTGTGGACACGCTACGTGCCCTTCGATTCGCTCACGCAGGTTCTGAATCCGAAGGGCGGGTACATCCATAACGAGAACGCCTCGCCGCATTTCACCAACATTCGCGGTCGCATCGATACGACGAATGCGTACCCGAACTTCGAGAAGCCGCGCCTGTCGCTTCGCAGCCAGCTCGGCCTCGAGCTGATCAGTGGAGACAACAAGGTGTCGCTCGAGGATGTCATAAGAATGAAGCACAACTATAAAATGCTCCTTGCCGATCGCGTGAAGCCCGATCTCATCGCGGCGGTGAAGGCGACCAACCCTGCTGGAGACGTCGCGTCAGCGCTCGCCAGGCTCGAGAAGTGGAACAACACCGGCGCACCTGAGAGCAGAGGCTCGACGCTGTTCGAGGTCTGGTGGCAGCGGTACTCGTCGCGGCCGGGCAGCAACGCTCAGGAGCGGCGCGTTCCGGATTCACTTCTGTTTTCGACAGTGTGGACTGCCGCTCAGCCGACTACGACGCCAAGAGGACTCGCGGATCCGACGCGCGCGGCCGCGTCATTCGCGTGGGCTGTGGCGGAGACGACGCGTCTCTACGGAAGCTGGGACAAGGAGTGGGGTGAGGTCCATCGTGTGCGTCAGGGCAACATCGACGTCCCGGTCGGCGGCTGCCCTGGCGACCTCGGCTGCTTTCGAGTGCTTGGCTTCACGCGCGCTCCTGACGGCAAGCTCGTTGCGAGCGGAGGCGATGGCTGGGTGCTCGCCGTTGAGTTCGCCGACGTCCCGCGCGCGTACTCGGTGCTCGCGTACGGCGAGAGCGCGAAGCCCGAGTCACCGTGGCATGCGAGCCAGGCGGGGATGTTCGCGAAGGGCGAGATGAAGAAGGTCGCATTCACGGCGCGCGACGTCGATGCGAGTGCGGTCGCGCGATATCGGCCGGGCGAGAAGCGCTGAGGCTAGCCCGGGAGTTGCGGACCAAACGCGGCCCGGGCGGGAACCAGAAAAAAGGATCGTGAATCCTGTCGATTTCTCTCCCGGTCGTTCGACGTATTTGTAGAGACCAGGTAGAGCGGGTTAAAGCCAGGTCCAAACCCGAAAACGAACAGGAGATACGACAATGCGGTTCCTGGTACTGGTGAAGGCGAACGCCGAGAGCGAAGCCGGCGTGATGCCCGCCGAGAAGGATCTCACCGAGATGGGGAAGTTCAACGAAGAGCTGGTAAAGGCCGGGGTCATGCTTGCGGGCGAAGGGCTTCACCCGAGCTCGAAGGGCGTACGCGTGAAGTTCGACGGCAAGAAGCGGACGGTTACCGACGGTCCGTTCGCCGAAACGAAGGAGCTCGTCGCGGGATTCTGGATGTGGCAGGTGAAGTCCAGGGAGGAAGCGATCGAGTGGCTGAAACGCGCGCCGTTCGATGGAGGAGCCGAGGTCGAGCTTCGGCAGGTGTTCGAGGCGGAAGACTTCGGAGAGGCGTTCACTCCGGAGCTACGCGAGCAGGAGGAGCGGCTACGCGCGCAGACCGCGGCCAACGCTCAGCGATAGAACGAGCCGGTTACCGGTTACTGCTTGCCGGTAGCCGGTAGCTCCTCCTCGAACAACCAATCGTTGAACCCTGTC
>JALYJX010000313.1 GCA_030775065.1 Gemmatimonadota bacterium
GGCTTCACCCTGATGCCGGGAGAGATGGAAACTCTTGCCCGCCAGGTCGGCGAGAGCTCGCTCCTCTCTCGCACTGGAGGCGCGCCAAGTCTGGCAGTGGGAATGGCACACCTCTTCTCGCGCGTCCTCGGCGGGCCTCAGGCGATGGCTCTCTGGTACCATTTCGCGATCATGTTCGAGGCGTTGTTCATCCTCACCACGCTCGACGCGGGGACGAGGGTCGGGCGGTTCATGCTCCAGGACCTCGCCAAACATGTATGGGCTCCCATAGGTCGCGTGTCGTGGTATCCGGCTGTCGTCATCTCGAGCGCCGTGTTCGTGATGATGTGGGGCTACTTCCTCTACCAGGGCGTGCTCGACCCGCTCGGCGGCATCAACTCCCTCTGGCCGCTGTTTGGAATCTCCAATCAGCTGCTGGCGGCCGTCGCTCTCTGCGTCGGGACGACGATCATCATCAAGATGGGCAAAGCGCGATACGCGTGGGTCACGGTGCTGCCTCTCACGTGGCTCGCCATCGTCACGCTCACCGGCGGTTGGATCAAGATCTTTTCCGATAGTCCGCGGCTTGGTTTCCTTGCGCATGCACGGGCGTTCGAGGGAATGGTCGCCGCGGGAACGGTGCCGCCCGGCGTCGCCAGTATTGAAGCGGCACGACGCATGATCTTCAACGACTACCTCGACGCAGGCGTCGCGGCATTCTTCATGATCTCGGTTGTCGTGATCATCGTCGCGTCTGCGCACGAGTGGTTTTCCGTCGTGAGTGGAAGGAAACGTGCAATCACGACTGAAGTCGAATACAGTCACACCCGGGATTTCGTCATTCAGGCGGCTGGCGGAGGATGAAGTTGTCCTGGCGGCAGGTGAAGTTGCGGGAGGAAGCGACCACGGAGAACACGAAGAACACGGAGGTTTTTTTAGTGCTTGCTTGTCAGATATCAAGGTCGATCGCGTGTAGTTGGACCCGCGCATTTGCTTTCGCCGCGTGCCTTATCGCGTTTCCTGCCGGCGCGCAGCGGCCATCGGCGTTCGACTTTTCGATCAAGAACATCATGCGCGGACCGGAGCTCTATGGCCGGCCGCCCAGCGATGTAAGATGGAGTGCTGACTCGAGGTGGATCTACTTCAACTGGCTCGAGCCGGGCACCGACTGGCGTGAGCAGGTGAAGCGATACCGCATCCGCGCGGCGCCAGGCTCGAAGCCGGAACGTGTCTTGCCCGCGCAATTCGACTCGGTTGGCGCGCTCGTGTCGAGCGGGGACAGATCGAGAAACGGCCGCTACATGGCGGTCGAGCACAACGGCGACATCTACGTCACCGATCTCCAGAGCGGCACAACACGAAGACTAACACAGACTGTTGCCCGCGAGCATACCCCGGAATTCGCCGTGGATGCGAACCGCCTGTTCTTCGTGCGCGACAACAACGTTTACTCGATCGACCTTTCAGGCGGTCTCGTTCGCCAGCTCACCGACATTCGTGCGGGGCCCGAGCCCGTCGACTCGGCCCGCGCAACCGGCCAGCGCGGCCGGATCGAGCAGCAGCAGCGAGACCTCTTTGAGGCGATACGTGACCGCGTTCGCGCCGACAGCATTCGCAAGGCGGAAGAGCGCGAGCGTGAGAGCCGCGGGCTCAAGCCCTACTACACGCAGCGGGGCGAAGAGATTTCTGCGCTTGCGGTCGCGCCGACCGGCAATGCACTCCTCGTTCAGACCCGCATTCCACCGCAGGGAACGCGCGGCGCCGACTTGATGCGTCTCGTCACGGAGACCGGTTACCCCGAAGTGATCCGCGGACGCACTCACGTGGGCGACGTGCAGGTTCGCGGACGGCTCGGCTTCCTGAGCCTGGCATCGGGGACGATCAAGTGGCTCACCCCGTTCCCCACCGATACGGCACACGGGTTCGTTCAGATGCTGGGCTGGAGCGCCGACGGATCGCGCGCCGCCTTCTATGCTTATACGGGCGACCACAAGCTCCGGCTGCTTCAGTCCATCGACGCGGCGACGGGCACGCTCCGAACGCTCGAGACACTGCGCGACAGCGCCTGGGTTGGCGGCCCTTGCAGCTCATGCGGCGGATGGTACGACAACGGGCGGCGCTTCTGGTATGTCTCCGAGGCAACCGGCTTTGCGCACCTCTACACAGTTGCCGCGGACGGTACGGACCGCCGCCAGCTCACCAGCGGCCGATGGGAAGTCCGCGACGTGGATTTCTCACCCGATGAGAAGTGGCTCTATCTCCACACCAACGAGATATCGCCGGCCGAGGAGCAGATCTACCGCATGTCCGTTAACGGTGGCGCGCGCGAGCGGCTCACAACTAAATCGGGCCGCCACGTTGGCGTCGTATCGCCGAACGGCGAATGGATCGCCGACGTCTACTCCTTCGTGAATCGCCCGCCTGATCTCTTTCTGATGCGCAACCGCGCGGGAGCCGATGCAGTTCAGCTCACACTATCGCCGAGCGCGGAGTGGCTGTCGTTTCCGTGGATCATGCCGGAGATCGTGAAGATTCCCGCATCCGACGGGGTTGGAGTTCCCGCGCATATCTATCGGCCGAAGGACATGAACGCCGAGCCAAACGGAGCGGCCGTGATCTTCGTTCACGGTGCGGGTTATCTGCACAACGTCGGCAATTTCTGGTCGGAGTATCCGCGCGAGTACATGTTCAATCAGTACCTCGCGTCGAAGGGGTACGTGGTGCTCGACCTCGACTACCGCGCGTCGGACGGATACGGTCGTGACTGGCGCACCGCGATCTACAGGTACATGGGCGGCCGCGATCTGCAGGACCATGTCGATGCGTCGCGCTACCTGACGAAGGAATACTCGATCAACCCCGAGCGCATCGGGATCTACGGCGGCAGTTACGGCGGATTCATAACTCTGTTCGCGCTGTTCACACAGTCGCAGTACTTCGGCGCGGGCGCCGCCCTTCGCAGCGTCACCGACTGGGCGCATTACAACCATGGCTACACGTCGAGGATTTTGAACTTTCCGCAGATGGACACGCTCGCGTATCGCCGCTCGTCGCCGATCTACTTCGCGGAAGGGCTGCGCGATCCGCTCGTGATGCTGCACGGGATGGTAGACACCAACGTGTTCTTCGAGGATGTCGTCCGCCTGGCGCAGCGGTTCATCGAGCTCGGCAAGACGGGATGGGACCTGGCTGTGTATCCGGTCGAGGATCATGCATTCGTGCGGCCTTCATCCTGGGCCGACGAGTACCGGCGCATCTTCGAGATCTTCGAGGAGAATCTTCCGGCGCGCCTTCCTCTGAAACCCGATTCCCCATGACTCGAGTTCTTGCCGTAGTCGACAATCTCGGGCGCGCTTTGCGCGCGATGCTCGGCGTCCCCGATTATGAGCGGTATGTCGAGCATTGCCGGTCGGAACATCCCGGCATGCGGCCGATGACACGCGACGAGTTCTCGTCCGATCTATTGGACCGAAAGTACAGTCGACCGGGCTCGCGCTGCTGCTAACTGCGAAGTACTGAACTACGGAACTACAACAGACTTGGAAAAACGATTCGGCGGATTTATTGCGATTTGGCGGATACTACAGAAATGTTTTTTTGTTTAACGGCAACGACGGTCCGACCGCTTTACGATGCCATTCCGTAGTTCCTCAAAAAATCCCGTCGTTATCCGCCGAATCGCCATCAAATCCGCCGAATCGCTTTTCCAGATCTGTTGTAGTTCCGCTGTTCGGTAGTTAGCTGCAGCGCTCCGCGTAATCCGCGGCGGCCCACTCCTCGCCTACGCGTCGTTCTTTCGCGCCGAGCGTGTGCGAAACCTCGTGCCTGAGCGTGCGAGCTTTTGCATCGATCGTTCGCTCGTTCAGCTCGTCCAGACGGCGCGCGATTCGAATCATCCACTCGCCGCTTCGCTGATACGAGTGCCCGACGCCATAAAACCTGTACGGGCCGGAGCGACGAACGATTGCCCTGTCGTACATGCGAACCGCGGAGAGGTTATTCTGAATCGCGTCACCGAGTTTGCGACAGTTCTCCTCCCCGTGACCGGCAAGGCGCGTGGCTTCTGAGTGGAACGCTGCCGATTCGTCGGGCGAAACTTCAGCCTCCACGCATGCACTTCCGGAGACTGGCGCCGCGGTACTCGCCACGCATGGCGGGACCGTCCCTGAGTACTCCGGTGGCAAAGGCGCGTCTACGTCGGGCGTAATCATCGCGACCTCGTACTGCGTGCTCAGGTCGGACACGGGACGCCCGGCACCCGCGTGCGCGCAGGCAGCCAGCAGAGGAAGAACGAGCAGTACTTTCATCTTGAAGCGGGCCTCACCATCGTCATTCCCATCGCGGCGACCAACGCCAGCGATGCCCCGAACACAAACGCAGTCTCGGGACCAACGCGGTCCCAGATCGCCCCGAATATGAGTGATGCAGGGAGCGCTCCTAATCCTATAGCGAGGTTGTACCAGCCGAAAGCGGCTCCCCGTCGCGCACTCGGTACGAGGTCGGCCACCAACGCTTTTTCGGTTCCCTCGGTCATTGCGTAGAACAATCCATACAGAGCAAAGAGCGCCCAGGCGTGCCATACGGCAGTAGCGCGCGCGAAGCCGAAATACACTCCGGCGTAGATCAGCCAGCCCGCGATGATGAGGGGCTTACGACCGAAACGATCCGAGAGCGCACCACCCCATGTTCCCGTCGCCGCCTTGATGAGGTTGAGGAACGCCCAGAGAATCGGCGCCAGTG
>JALYJX010000314.1 GCA_030775065.1 Gemmatimonadota bacterium
GAGACCCACCCGGCGGGGCGAATGCCGGAATGAGCTCTCGAGCGATTGAATCGACGGACGAAGTCTCTGGTACATTCGCACTCCATTGTGTGGGATCAACACGTTGAAAGCCTGCAACGCCGGCCAATTACGGCCTGCGACGCATCACAATGTTCAACCGGGGTGTTGAGTGCGCAATGGAGACGACGCGCTACGGTACAATCTCAACCCATGCAGCCTTCGATCGCCGTCACTTTTTCGAAAGGGTTAACACACCTTCGCCATCGTGTGCCTAACCGCGCGAGCTGTCCCCCCTCTTATGCTTTGCTTCGTGTGCTTCGTGTGCTTCGTGGTCGCTTCCGCAGGGTCGCGCACCCGGGCTGGTGCGCGCCGAGCTCACTGGACGAAGTTGTACAACCCGTAGAGGAAGACGACCGCGCCGCCGACTGCGAGCAGCACGCCAGCTGTGTCGCCAACCGCTGCACCGATGATCATGGCTGCGCCGCCGACCACCATCAATGCGACATTCTGTCCCGCACCGAGGTGCGGATCAGCGGCCGCGGCTGCGCTCGCGCTGGATCGCTCCGCGGCCGGAGCGCGAATCCCCACCGTGCTCGCTGCCGTGGTCGGGCCGGCGGATGGCGCCGCGGCATTCGTCGTCAGCGCAACGTCAGGCTTCATCACCGCGTTCGAGGTCATCGCGGCGGCCGGCGCGGTTGCGGTCTGCGCAACAACCGAAACCGGGAGGATCATGAGAAAAAACGCTGCGACGAGAGAAAGGATTTTCCGGTTCACTTGAGAGCTCCGTGCGTCGATGAATGCTGCTGGACAATTCCGCGTTCGATGAGAACGATAGCGTAGCACACCTTAATCTGCACTCTTTGCGCCAGAAACAACTGGCGCGTCAAACGCTCCTGTGAGGATCCTGCCCCCTTTCCTGACCTGCACCCACACGCGGTAGTGGCCGGGTTTCGGGAACGCGTACGGAAACGCGACCTCGCTCGTCGCCTCCATTGGAGTGGACATCATCGAGTGCTCCGCCGCGCTGATGCGTGCCCCGAGTCTGCCACGAACCGAATCTCCCGGTTGACGCATCTCGAAGCTCATCTGCGCCGCCATTGGAACAGTGCCCGAGGGATGAAGGTGAACGAACACCGAGCCGTCGTCCGTTGCGACAACCGCGTGGCCCGGCATTCCCATGTACGGCTCGAGAGCGGCGGGCGTGCCGTCAGCGTTTCGCACTTCGAACCGAAGCGCAGCGTCCGCGCCGGCCGGAATTGAATTGCTGGCGCCAGTCCAGGTCATCACCGATCCATCCGCGAGTGTCACGCTCCGTGCACTGCGCTGAACGAGGGCAGTAAACCACGAATCGTCCGGGTCCGATGCGGGAGCCGGCGACGCCTGAGACGGCGGAGACGGCGGAGACGGCGGAGACGGCGGCGACGCTACGGCCGTCGAGTCGATCTCGACTGATGTAACCAGTGTTTGCGCATAGCCGCTCTCGTGAACGATGTCGGCGAAGACGCGATACCGCCCTGCCGGCAGCGGCGGGAGATTGGAGGGGAAGACGACCGAGTCCGTCGAGCCCGGATGGAGATGCGCGAGCGCGCCGAGGTCGTCGCGGATGAGGAAGAGGTGCATCAGCTTGCCATGATCGGGAATGAGCGGCGTAAAAGAGCTGGCGTCGTGGCGCCGCAGCCACGCGGAGTCCCCGCGATGAACCCAGGTCGAATCGGCGATCGTGAAGACAAATCGCGGTCGAGGCGATGCAGGCTCGATCACTGCCTTCGACGCAAGCGGCTTGAAGATATTCCTTCTGAAGATGGCGTCCTCGCTGCTCCACCATCTCCAGCCGCCGAAAAGAAGCAGCGCCAGCACGACGCTCGTGCCGATCATCGCGCGTCGCGCTCTCGCGCGGCTGGCCGGTGTCGGTGGGGTACCGGGCGGAAGCGTCCCTTCCCTCACCGCGGCACCGATGATCGTTACGAGTCCCGCGAACAGGAACGCGCCCACAACGGACAGAGCTGTGCCAAGTCGCGGATCGAGATCAAGACGGCGCAGTGGAACGTTGAGGACGGGCACAACGGCCTTTCCGCTTCCCCTGGCACCGCTCACCGCAACTGTAATGCTGTTCGACCCACCCGCCATGAGCCAGAGCTTGCCCGAGAAATATCCGGGGTCGCCCTCTACCGGAGCGAGCGCCTCAGGCGGTGGCGTGGCACCGGTAGCGTCGAACTTGTTTGCGACGACAGTGACGGTATTCGGCCGCTCGCCCGGTGTGCGCACGAAAATCTCAGCGACCCCGGGCACGACACCAGGCATTCGAACCTGGACGATGACCCTGTAGGGACCAGCGTTACCCTCGTACCATGCGTCGGGACTCCCGACATGGGCGGTGAGGGCGACGTAGAGCAGTGCAACACCACATGCGCGCACCGCCTTTCTCATTTTCATCTCTTGATGCGGGACATGCCCGCGCCCCACCACAATCCAAGCCGCGCGCTCACGGCCGCGTAAACCGCGGCCAACGCCAGCCCGCCAGCAAGCAGCATCGGGCTTCGATCCAGATTCCAGTACTCGTATCGCCACGGGCCGAGGCGGGTGGAGTAGTCCCATTTGTCCACGCCGAAAACGAAGTTGCGCGCGCTGGGCGAGAGAAGAAATTCCGCCCAGAACCAGTGGACCCCGATCATCACCACAACGAACGCAAAGCCGATGGCGACCGAAAGGATCCAGTCGCGATTCTCTCCAAAGCGACGCATCAGCACGTCGATTGCGAGCGCCGGAAAAACCAGAAGAAGCGGGAACGGAGTCGGGACCATGTGCGTGACCGGGTTGTAGATCGGCGCCAGCATTGCCTGCGCCGGGAACAGCTGGGTCACCCACATCGCCACCAGAATCATCGCCATATACAGGAGCGCGACTGTCGTCGCCGGCCACCTGAGCCGCAGGGCCCGCCCGAATGCAGTGAGAAAAATCGGAAGGACCATCGCCGTCACCTTGTAGAATGACGACCCGTGCATCGAGTTTCCGAACGCCGCTTCCTCCTGAATGAGAATGGTCGACATCACGAGGATGATGGCGGCCGTAAAGGCGAAGATTTGCGCGTAGCGCCGGCGGTCAGCTTCACGGTCGGTGCGGTTCTGCGCTCCGAGGGCCATCAGCATCGCGCCCACCTGGATGCCGATCATTCCCCCTGCAAGCACCATATGTGGCGGACTCAGGATCTTCACGTCGAGACCGTAGGCGTTGTGCCACCAGTTGTCGAACGGCGCGGAGGTGATCATCATGATCGTCCCCCAGATGCAGACCCACGCGCCCACTGGTGCCTGGAAGAAATGCCAGAACCGAACCGAAGTCGCGCGGGATCCTGCGGTTCCCGCGAAAGTCGTGCGGAGGGCGATATAACCGCAGCTCAGCCCGGCGACGACCGCCGCGATCTGCTCGAGCACGTGGGGCGGCGACCAGAAAGTGTCACGCCCGATGGTGCGGTGCCACGAGATGTCCCACAACAGGCCGGCCACGATGCAAGCCGACGCGAAGACAACCGCGTAGATCGGCCAGTTGGCAATTCCGACAGCGCCGGCTGCTTCGGTTGAGCTTTTTTCCTCAGCTCCGGTAGGAGCGAATGTCGAAACCGTGGTCGCCATCGGCTGCCGTTGCGTGAGGTCAGCCGCGGTTCCTTCGCCTCCGCTCGGGAACGCTGACTCTGCCCTTCACTGTGTTGTACTCGATCGAGCCGCTTCCCTTTCGGTCGACGATGAAGTCACCGCCCACTCTGTTGACGTTGACGCCGCCGGAGCCCTTCGACTCGATGCGCATCGTGCCACCGACGCCGCTGACATCCACACTGCCCGATCCGTCGTTGCCAATGGTAAAGTTGCCGGTGACGTTGTCTGCGTCAATGTTGCCTGAGCCGTCGTGGACTTCGACGTCACCGCCCACTCCCCTGACTACCACATTGCCCGATCCATCGTTGATGCGAACGTCGCCGGTGATTCCGGAGAGCTCGAGATCGCCCGACCCATCCGTCAGCTCCACGGCGCCCGTTCCCCGGATCTTCAGCTCGCCGCTTCCGTCCGCGACGTCCAGCGGAGTGCCGCTTGGAACTTCGATGTCCAGATCGAGCGACTGGCGATAATCGCCTCTGAACAGATCCCAGAGGTGGTGGTCGCTGTCGGGCATGATGACCTTGATCACCACTTCGTCACCCTGCCGCTCGGCCTGAAGCTTGATCTCGTCGAGGATGCGCCGGCTCGACGCGCGCGCGACACCTGTGACGCGCACCTGCGCGAGTCCGGGCCGCCCGGTCACGTTGAGATAGCCGGCACGCGCACTGATCCGTATGACCTGTGCGCCGGCCGCGCTCACGACGGCATTCCTCGGCGCGCTGAAGTCGTCGGACTGAGCCTTGCCGGAGCTGGGATGAAGACGCCAAGAATTATCAGCGTCGGTGTCGCTGCTTTGCGGAGGGATTTGCCGGTGATTGTCATGTCATGATGGGCCGGGGGAGGTTTCTGTTGTCGGCGCGCTGTTCAAGCCGTTTGACAGCCATAAGGGCCGTACGGTTTGAAGGGGGGTCGGTTTCAGGCTGGCCAGACCCCCGGCCCGGGAGATAAGATTTGGGAGGACCAACCGGAACAAGTGCATGATCAATGGCGTGAAGGCAGCGGTTATTGCAGTGGTGCTCGCGGGTCCCTCGATCTCATGGGGACAAGTCACGCC
>JALYJX010000315.1 GCA_030775065.1 Gemmatimonadota bacterium
GCCGTCCTTCCTTTCACAAACATGAGTGCCGATCCGGAGAACGAGTATTTCACCGACGGAATGGCGGAAGAGATCATCAACGCGTTATCCAAGATCAAGTCGCTGAGCGTCGCGTCGCGCACTTCTACATTCGCCTTCAAGGGGAAAACTGAAGACATCCGGGAGATTGGCAAAGCACTCGAGGTCTCCGCCGTTCTCGAGGGCAGCGTCCGCAGGATGGGAAAAAAGATCCGCATCAGCGTCCAGCTCATTAACGTCGCGAACGGATACCAGCTGTGGTCCGAGCGCTACGACAGGGAGATCGAGGATGTGTTCGCGATTCAGGATGAGATCGCGCAGAACATCGTCAAGGCGCTGCGAGTGGTTCTCAGCGACGATGAAAAGCGCGCCATCGAAAAGATGCCGACGGAGAACGTCGAAGCGTACGACTACTATCTCCGCGGACGCCAGTACTTCCATCAACACCGCCGCACCAGCATCGAGGCAGCCCGGCAGATGTTCACCAGGGCGATCGAGATCGACCCCGAGTATGCGCTCGCGCACTCGGGCATCGCCGACTGCTGCTCGATTCTTTACATGTACTTCGACGCTCGCGAGTCGAACCTGAAGCAGGCGGACAGCGCGAGCCGGAAAGCTCTTGCTCTCGACCCGCAACTGGCAGAGGCGCACTCGGCCCGCGGCCTCGCGCTCTCGATGAGCAAGCAGTACGACCTGGCGATGAAGGAATTCGAGACGGCGATGACGCTCGACCCTAAGCTGTACGAGGCGCCGTACTTCTACGGCCGCGCGCGTCTCGCACAAGGGCAATGGTTCGAAGCCGCGCCGCTGTTCGAGAAGGCAGCGTCAATCCGGCCGGATGATTACCAGGCCCCGAGCTTCCTCGCGGCGGCGTACGCGGGACAGGGCCGCATCCACGAAGCGAGCAAGGCGTCACACAAGGCTGTCGGCGTCATCGAGCGCTGGCTCGACTTGAACCCCGACGATGCGCGCGCGCTCAACCTCGGCGCAACCATCTGGTCGAACCTTGGCCAGCAGGAGAAGGCGCTGGAATGGGCGCGGAAATCGCTCGTCATCGACAAGGAAGACCCGCAGCTGCTGTACAACGTCGCTTGTGTCTACGCGATCGAAGGAATGAAGGACGACGCGATCATGACGCTGGAGCGCGCGATCGACAAAGGCTACGGCCACAAGGAGTGGATCGAGCACGACTCCGATTTGAATTCGTTACGGAGCGACAAGAGGTTTCAGGCGCTGCTCGAGCGAATGTAAATGACCCGATTCCCGCTGCGCGTACCTGTTGGCTGTTACGCGTTAGCCGTTGCCCGTTGCCTGTCATCCGTTGAACCACCAACCACGGACCTTTGGGCTCGATTCTCCTCTACCACCCCAGCACAAGAGCGAAAATCAGCGGAGCGACGATCGTTGCGTCGCTCTCGATCACGAATTTCGGCGTATCCACCGCAAGCTTTCCCCACGTGATCTTCTCATTGGGCACTGCGCCGGAATACGAGCCGTAGCTCGTAGTCGAGTCCGAGATCTGGCAGAAATAGCCCCACACCGGAACGTTGTCGCGCTGGAGATCCTGGTGCAGCATCGGAACGACGCAGATCGGAAAATCTCCCGCTATCCCCCCGCCGATCTGGAAGAATCCAATCGATCCGTCGGCTGAAGCCCCGGTGTACCAGGCCGCGAGCTCCATCATGTGCTCGATTCCAGTCCGGACCGTGTGGACTTTCTCTACGTCGCCCGCGATGCAGTGCGCCGCGTACATGTTGCCGAGGGTCGAATCCTCCCAGCCGGGAACGAACATCGGGAGATTCTTTTCCGCCGCGGCGACCATCCAGGAGTCTCTCGGGTCGATCTGATAACTTCCCTCGAGCGAGCCGTTGCGAAGAATCCGGTACATGAATTCGTGCGGAAAGAACCGCTCGCCGGCGCGATCGGCGCGCGTCCACTCGTCGAGGACGACATTCTCGATGCGTCGCATTGCCTCCATTTCGGGAATGCACGTGTCAGTGACGCGGTTCAGATGACGCGCGAGAAGCGAAGCCTCGTCTTCGGGCGTTAGATCGCGGTAGTTCGGCAGGCGCTCATAGTGGTCGTGCGCGACGAGGTTGAAGACGTCCTCCTCGAGATTCGCGCCGGTGCATGTTATCGCCTGAACCTTGTCCTGACGGATCACCTCGGCGAGCGAGATGCCGAGCTCCGCCGTGCTCATAGCGCCGGCAATCGTCATGAACATCTTGCCGCCGCCTTCCAGATGCGCGGAATACGCGTCGGCCGCATCCACGAGGGTTGCGGCGTTGAAGTGACGGAACTGGTGCCTGATGAATCGCGAGACCGCGCCGTCGGCCTTGCCCGCAGTCGACGTTCGGGGTTTGCGTGGCGCCTCGACTGTTGCGGCGTGAGTGTGGGTCATGAGGATGATGTTAACGGCCGTCGTACTCCGCAGTCAACGAGCGGACGCGAGTGGATATTTCACGGGCGGTGTTGCAGAATTCCGCGGCGTTTCATTTCGTTTTGCGGAGAGGCAGCATGAGTGCAACCAGGACGGAACGGTCGCTGGTGACCATTGGCGACATCAAAGCTGCGGCTGAGGTCCTTGCGCGTGTTGCGGTGCGCACTCCTCTCCTACGCGACGATGTTCTAGGTTCCCGCCTCGGCGTCGAGCTGTGGCATAAGGCCGAGCCTCTGCAGCTCAGTGGGTCGTTCAAGTTCCGCGGCGCGTATTGCTTTGTCGCGAGTCTCGACGCTGACGTGAGGGCTCGTGGAGTGGTTGCGCCATCATCGGGCAATCACGGGCAGGGCGTGGCCATGGCCGCCAGCCTTTTCGGCATTCCGGCCATAGTGGTCATGCCGACGACCGTGACCGCTGCAAAGCGGGTGGGAGCCGAGAGGCTCGGCGCTCGGATCGTGCTGGCCGGGACGACGACGCACGAGCGTGCGGACAAGGCTCGTGAGATCGCGGAAACCGACGGCATGACACTCGTTCATCCATATGACGATGCGACGATTATCGCCGGGCAGGGAACCGTAGGCCTCGAGGTTGTCTCTGACTTGCCGGATGTCGAGACTGTTCTTGTGCCTGTTGGAGGAGGTGGATTGAGCGCTGGAGTCTCAACGGCCGTGAAGCTTCTCGCGCCTCGTGCGACTGTGATAGCAGTCGAGCCGACAACCGCTGCAAAGCTCTGCCGCGCACGAGAAGCGGGACGTCCGGTTCGCCTCGAGAAGACGGGTGGCCTTGCCGACGGCCTTCAGGCATCGGAGATCGGCGCGCTGCCCTTCATGCATCATCAGCTTTACATCGATGACGCAGTAGCCGTCGAGGAATCCGCGCTGGCTGATGCCATGCGACATCTGCTCGATCGGATGAAGCTTGTTGTCGAGCCCAGCGCTGCTATTACGGTTGCTGCGCTGATGACCGGTGCTGTGAAGCCGCGGGGAAAAACTGTAGTCGTGCTGAGCGGTGGGAACATCGAATGGGCCGGACTAGTGGAGCTGCTTGGCTGACCCGTCGCTTGTAGTCGGGTAGCGGCAAAGGCCAGGCACCATGCGGCCTTCGCGCGGCCGAGCTCCCTCACCCAGCTGGTAATCGTGACGTGGCGACGTCGCCGAGGGCTCCGAGGTCGCTGGTGCAATGCGGGCAGCGCGAGGCTTCCGGGTCGATCGTCATACGGCAATAGACACAGGTCTTGGTGAGCGGGCCGGCTGGCGGTGCCGCCTCGCGAACGAACGCCTTGCTGACGCGCCAGACCACGAAGCCCACTATGAGGAAATTGAGAACTACCGAAAGAAAGTCGCCGACACCGAACTTCACCGCCCCAACGTCGAGCGTCGCCGTCTGCCAGGATCCGCCTGGAGTGAGCGCCGCGACGATCGGCATGACGAAATCGTCGACGACTGCCGTTACCACTTTACCGAACGCTGCACCCAGCACGACGGCGATCGCGAGAGCGAGAACGTTCTCCTTTAGAATGAAAGCCTTGAATTCCCTGAGCATTGGCGCCTCCAATCGTATTTTGCGTACAGCAAGGTAGCGGTTAGGGTTGTTAGTCGGGTCCAAAGGTCTCCCAGACGTGCCCGCTGTCAGTATGAGTGGTCCGCCCGGCGGAGATCGACTCCGGGCTTCGAACTGACCCATTTCGCGACCTCAAAACGCGGTTGAATGCCCCGGGAACAAACGTTAGACTGGGGGGAATTACCTCGCTCCCAGAAACGCTTGCCCGCCCCCCGCGGTGAGCGGAGAATTCCTGACATCTCGAACTCCCGCTCACTCTGAGGATTCAGCAAGCTTTGGAATTTTTTCAGCGTCCCCGCACACCTCGAGCTGATACTTCGGCGCCAATCACGCGCCACGCGGAGGCGCGCGCGGAAGCGGTGATTCGCGGACGGGCGCGGGGGCGCCGCATTGCTCTCCAGATTGCGGCGGGGCTGATCGCTTTCGGCATGGGTTGCGGGGAGGGCACGGCACCTCCCGCTCCAGTGGCGACAGTCAGCATCGCCCCGGCAACCGTCGAAACGGTTCCCGGCGGAACTGAGATACTTCAGGCGATTCCAAAGGACGCCGCCGGCAGCACTTTGACTAATCGGATGACCGAGTGGTCGACGTCCGATGCTTCGATAGCGACCGTCGCAGCCGGAGTCGTCACCGGTGTCGCTCCTGGAACGGCTACGATCACCGCCACGA
>JALYJX010000316.1 GCA_030775065.1 Gemmatimonadota bacterium
CGGCGGTATTGCCGGCCGCCCTGGCGTTGTGTTCGCTGCAATACCTGAATGGCCCAAGGAAAAGCCGGCGGCCTGCACTGGGAGCGGCAGTGAAACCCTGAGCCTATCCTGTAGAGACTGTTGGGCATGGTTCAAACGATCTGTTTCAGGTGGCGCGGAAACGCTAAGGAATCTATCCGGATTGCTCCGCCTGTATAGACCCGACTCCGCACTCCGGAGCCGTCCAGGCGGAGCAATCCGGATAGATTTCGGTTGAGCTAAACCGCTTGTCTTGGGGAATCAATCCGCCTCGCTTCACCCGCTTCGCGATTCTACACCCCCCGGCTGCCTGCGCACAAGTCGCTGAAGCCCCTTGCTGCCCTTTTGTTGCCACCCCGCCGCTCAGCGGATTGCTGCTTGCGGCCTCTCAAACAGCGTGTGTATGGGCGACGCGCGCACCGCGAAACGATTGCTCCCCCTCCGGCCGACGACGATCCCGGCTCCGCCTCCGATCTCTACGACGAGTCGGCGCACGCCGCCCTCAAAACCCGTCCATCCTCCCGCCCGATCTCCCCCAGACGCGCCAGGGCCGGACTGCCGCAATGCGGACAGCAAGACTCTACTTCCCGCGCCGCTTCGATCGGCGCGCACAGCGGTGTTCTCGGCTCCGGCACCTTCGCGCCGATCAGCAGGCGGCGGCACAGCGACAGGTACTCCTCGCGGCGGCGGTTCGCCAGCAGCCCGTAATGACGCACCTTCACGAAGCCGCGCGGCAGCACATGCTGCACCCAACGCCGCAAGAATTCCTCCCCCGACAGCGTCATCTCCCGCTGCTGGTGCGAGCGCCGATAGTCCTTGTACGCGAAGGTCACTTCTGCCTCGGACAGGCCGCGCAGGCGGCTGTTGCCAATCGCCACCCGATGCGTGTAACGCGCCAGATATTTCAGCACCTGCTCCGGTCCGCCAAAAGGCTCCTTGGCATACACCACCCACTCCTTGTCGGAGAGCGGCCGCAGCCACCGCGTCAGCGCCGCCTCGTCCGGCCACGCCTGCCAGCGCAGCCGGCCCTCCGCGTATGCCGCGCGCAGCAGTGCCAGGAACTTGCCGCGAAACTTCCGGCTCAGCACCTTTACCGGCAGGAAGAAACCCGGACGGCACGACAGCCAGCGCGGCCGCTCGTCCACCTGGCCCCGCGCGTTGCACGACAGCCCGCCGCCGGTCACCACGCAGTGAACGTGCGGGTGATGGGTCAGCGTTTGCCCCCAGGTGTGCAGGACCAGCAGCATCCCCGGCAACGCTCCCAGATGTTTCGGGTCCGCCGCCACCTCGGCCAGCGTCTGCCGGGCCGCCTGGAACAGCAGGCCGTAGACCGACGCCGGGTTGACCAGGGCCACGCGGGCCACTTCCTCGGGCAAGGTGAAGACGACGTGGAAATACTCCACCGGCAGCAGGCGCGCTTGCTGCTGCTCCAGCCAGAGCGCCCGGTTGCGGGCCTGACACTTCGGGCAATGACGGTTGCGGCAGGAGTGGTAGACCGCGTGCTGTTGGCCGCAGGCGCTGCACTGCCATAACTGCCCGCCCAGCGCCGCCGTGCGGCAAGAAGCGACGTCGCGCAACGCCTTGCGCTGGACCTGCGTCAGCGCTGCCCCCTGGCTGGCGAGGAACGCCGCGCCATGACGGCGCACGATGTCGGCCAACTCCAGCGCGGGCGCACTCATGGCGGACTCGCCCCTGGTGCCGAGGACTCCAGCCGGTCCAGTGGCGACGGCGTGCTGTGGATCTTCTCGGGACTGACGTGGGTGTAGCGGGTTGTCGTCTTGAGATCCTTGTGCCCCAAAAGCCGCTGAATGGTCAGCAGGTCCGTCCCCTCTTCGAGCAGATGGGTGGCGTAACTGTGCCGCAGCGTGTGCGGCGTGACATGCTTGCTCAGGCCGGCAGCGGCGCAGGCACGCTGACAGGCCTTCTGCAAGGAGGCGGCGTGCAGGTGCCCCGCGGCGGTCTGGCCGGGAAAGAGCCAGCCAACGGGCCGCTGCTCGCGCCACCAGGCGCGCAGCTCCTCCAGCAGAACCGTGGACAGCGGGACGCAGCGGTCCTTGTTGCCCTTGCCGGCGCGGATCCAGAGGAGCATGCGGGCGGAGTCGATGTCGGCGGCCTTGAGACGGATGACCTCGGAGACACGCAGGCCACAGGCATAGGCGGTGCGGAGCATGAGCCGAGAGCGGCTGTCGGGCAGGGCCTTGAAGAACTGCCGCACTTCCTCGACAGACAGGACGACGGGCTGAGTCTTTGGCTTCTTGCCGTAGGGGATCATGGAGACAATGCCCGGGCGTTGCAGGGTGACGGCATAGAGAAACCGAAGAGCGCAGACGGTCTGATTGAACAGGCTCCAGGAGACGTGCTGCTGGAGGAGATGAAGCTGGAAGTCGCGGATGTGTTCGGGGCCGAGCCGATCGGGCGAGAGTCCGAAGTGTTTCGTGAAGCGGACGACGCCAGCGAGGTAGGCCTGGATGGTCTTGGGCGCGTAATTGCGGATCTGGAGGTCTTGCAGGAAACGCTGTCGCAAGGGAGTCATGTGCAGTCCTGTCGGCATCAGCAGAGGAGGGGGAGCAAGAAAAGACGCCGAGAAAAGGATGCGCGAGGGGAATGGAAAGCGCAAATCGATAGAACCGTTACAAGCGGGAATCGGCGAGAGAGGCGCACCGGTCGAAGGGAGAAAACGGAACGGGAGAGAAATGCGAGACAGACGCCCTGCCACCGCGGAGCGGTTTAGCCCACATTATTCATAGTCAGGTTTCTTATCAGAACCGGAGTCCGGCTGTGTGAATTGCGGTGTTTTGGCAGCTGGATTGCCCTGTGCGCGCACACCACCCCCTTTCCCCCACTCGGAGGTTATTCGCGTTCGCCTCGTCTGGGCGTCAGCCCAAAGCACCCGCCGCGATCCCCTGTCGGTTCAGCCGCTCGCACACCCGGCGATACCATGCCAGGTGCGGCCAACTCGACGACAGACGCACCACCACCCGACGCGCGCTGACCACCACCTCCGCCGCCACTTTGATCACCAGCAGCCGCCACGTACACGGATGGCCCTCCCCCAACGGATCACGCTGCCGCCGCTGGCGGAACAGACGCTGACGCTCCGCCCCCGTCTGTGCTCCCGCGGGCACCAGGTCACCGCCTGCAACCGCCGGCGCGGCCGTGGGGGCCGCCTCCTCGGCCCCCGCCCTCGACGCGTCCGCCGGAGCCGTCTCCTCGGCCTCAGACGTTGCCTCTTCGGCAAGCGCCCCGTCCTCCGCCGCCGGCGACACCACCGGCCACGGCTCGGCGATCTGATGCCGCAAACGCACCAGCAGGTTCATCGCCAACGCATGCAGATACAGCCGAAAGAAGTTGGCACAGAAGCGATGATCGCTCAAGCGATCCATCTCCAGCCCGCACTTGATTTCCTTGTTGCGGTTCTCGCTGTCGCCGCGTTCGGCGTACTCGTCATACGTCCCCTCGGCAAACAACGCGGCGCCGGGCCGGTTGGTCACGACGAAACGCCGGTTGGTCCCCTTGTCGTTGGCCTCGGCCTTGGCCACCACGTAGCGTTGCCGATCCCACGTCCCGGCCCGATACCAGAAACCCTCGAACCGCCGCGACGGCTGAGCCATCCGTTCCTCCGCACGGGCAAGCCGTTGTTCCTCCACGTAGGCGGCGATGGCCTGATCCAGCAGCGGTTCGGCCTGCCGCTGCAGGACGGCATTGGCCGACAGGCCGAAGGTGTAAATCAGCCGCAGCCGCTCGCACACCTCGTACATTCGCGGGATACCGAAAGCCGAGTCGGCACGCACCACGATAACCACGTCGGGCCAGACCTGACGCAGCCGCTGCACCAGGTATTCCAGGTCGTCGTCCGCCCCCAGGGCAGCATGGGTGTTGCCCGCACGCAGCGACAGCAAGACGAACTGGTCGTTGTCGGGGCAAGTGATGAACAGCGGCAGATACTGGTTCTGGTCGTAGTAGCCGTGCCAGAAGGTCAACTGCTGATGCCCGTGGGCCGGGTCATCGACGGCATCGAGGTCGAGGGTCAGATGCTTGGGCGGAGTCGGGAAGGAAGCGATGAACTGATCGACGAACAGAGCGCGGAGGCGGAACAGCGAGGGAATGTCGATGCCATTCTCGAAGCGAGACAGGGTGGGCTGGCTGGCCAAGGCGGGGTCGGCAGGGGAGCGGCCGGCGAGGAGTTTGAAGAGCGGATCGGTGCGGAGGGTGTCGTGGTCGTTCTGGTCGGCGTAGCCGGCGAGAATGCCGTAAACGCGGGAGCAGACCATCTCCAGAACCGTATGCTGGAGGAGATCGGGGTCGCGGGGATCGTTGAGGACAGCGGCGAAAGCACGCGTCAGGCCGAGTTGTTCATCGAACTGGCGGAAAGGAAGCAGTCCGGCATCAGAAGTAAGCATTGCGGCGGAGGGTTCGACGACAATGGGGGTGCCGAAGAAATCGAGGGTTTGTTGCCAGACGGGCTGTATACTCATGGTTGGTCTCCGTGTTGTGGTGCTAACCTTGTCTTGACAACAAGTTAGACGCACACGGGGACCTTCGATTCATTTGCCCTGTGAATAATGCGGGCTAGTTATAAAAAGATTTTCCCCTTCTCGGAGGAAAAGCAGAACGGGTTTTCTTCCACTCTCTGGAAACTGTCAGCGGGGAAG
>JALYJX010000317.1:0-2349 GCA_030775065.1 Gemmatimonadota bacterium
CTGTGAAACGTGATGGCAATTTGAAGGGCAGGGCTATCGTCCATACAGCAAGTCTCCGCGGATGCCGCGCAGACAAGTATAAAGTGTTGGCTAGTTCGAGTATCACGAATACTGCTTGGGAGACTGGGGGTTGTCGGCCTCCATACTATCTGTTCGCGTCGACCAACGACTCGAACTTAAAAGAGTACGAAACGCTTCCTAGTATCGCCGATGTATTTCCGGGCACATATGGCAATGAACGCTCAAAGCGTATTGGTACCGGGTTCGTGTCGACTCATGACGATCTCGCGATCGCCTTCAACGAAGACGCATTGCGGAAGAAAGTGGAAGCATTTCTTGACACATCAAACGAAGAAGAGGCGCGGAGACAATTCACGCTTTGCGGACAAGATCAATGGAACTACGCCAACGCAAAGGCTGCCCTCGCAGGTGGAAAGTGGCGCGATGAAATCAGGACCGTGCTCTACCGCCCGTTCGATGAGCGCGTGACTGTCTGGAACCGTCATGTGTGCGTGCACCGTCGCCTCGAAGTGCATAAGCACTTGAACCGGGACAACATTGCGCTGCTCGTTGGTCAGGCGGGAAACGTCGTTGGAGCAAATGAATGGGGTCTCGCGTTTGTGACGCGACAACCTGCCGACTTCAATGTGTTCTATCGTGGAGGAAGTGCCGTCCTCCCGATGTTGTTATCAAGTGATGGGGAGAACGGGGAGTTATTCGGGATTGGGGCGGGTCAAGATGGTTTCAAGGCTAACATCGATTCTCAACTCATCGAACTGCTGTCATCGCATCTGCGCCTAAAGCTCAGCGCTCTCGACGAAGCTGAAAAGGAGGATACTTATTCTGTCCTCGACGTGACAGGGTATGTCTATTCGATATTGTACTCACCGACATATCGTGAACGATACGGTGAATTCCTCATGGTGGATTTTCCCCGGATACCTTTTGCCAGACGAGCGAAACTGTTTCTCGCCCTCGCTCAGGAGGGAAGGCAGCTAATCAGCTTGCACCTCGGGGATACTAAACCCAAGGTCGAGGTGACGTTTCCCGAAAGTGGCAGCGACGAGATCGAACAGATTCTATACAGAGACCCGATAGGGAAGACCCCTGGCCGCGTGTATATCAACAGCGAACAGTACTTCAGTGGGATCGATCCGAAATCTTGGGCGTTTCAGATCGGTGGCTATCAAGTATGCCATAAATGGCTCAAGGACCGTAAGGGCGAGCAAATGTCGTTCGGCGACCTAGCGCGGTATCAGCTGATTGTGGGGGCGATTGCGGAGACGAGAACTCGGATGTCACGTATTGATGATCTGATTAAAAAGCATGGTGGGTGGCCTATCAAAACCATAACGGTCAAATAACGCTTGCCAGCCATGTCGTTGCTGATCTTCCGGCGGCTGCGGTATAGAAGAACCGGACGATCTTCGAGCGATGTGAAAGGAGAATGAAAGCTCCAACTATCTACACCATTATCCGCTGGCTGCCGCTGACACCAAACGCTCGGATGGCTCTACTCGAGCGCGCTACCGACCGCGAGTATCGCAATCGCATCGAGGAGGCGCGTATGTCCGGAGGATCGGCGAGCATTGCGGACCTCCAGCAGGAGCATCAACACGAGACGTACACGCTGTACCAGGATCGAGAGGTGATATACACCAGGCATCTTCTCCGTACTGCTCGGCGACTCAGGGTACCAATCCCTTCACGATACACGAGCAAAATGGAGCCCACTGACGAGTGGGAGCAGTCATATGACGGCGCGTGGTACTTATCCGAGGCTGGCGAAGAGCAATTGCGTTCGTCCATTCGAAAGGAAAAGAAAGAGCGTGCTGAGTTACGAGATCATTGGGTGAAGTGGGTCACGGCTATAACCGGTGCGATTGGTGCCTTGACCGGTCTGGTGGCTGTTTGGCTGTCGAGACAATAAGCCGCTCGACCTGTATCTCTATGCCAGGCCTGCAACTGGTACATTCCAGACGGCGTCTGTTAGGGCCGATACACCTGTTGGGTCTTCATACTCCGAGCGCTAAGCGGCGGTCTGCACTCTTATTGACCTGCTGATCACTCGACCGCCTAATTGCGCAGAGCGAAAACAACGACCAAGGAGTAACCCGGAATGGGCCACGAACGAACCGGCGTGCTGCCGAAGACCGGACAGTGGCGACAGCTCGTCTCCGACTTCGGCTTGGCTACCCACTCAGCTCAGGTTCTAAGTGGCGTAGCAGATCGGACTCTTACAAACGTTCGCGGCCGCTTCGCGAGAATACACCTTGACCCTGGGGTGCAGGCCGCCTTCGGATTCCTTGTCGCGTTGGCGACCAATCATTTCCTGACGCCTGGTGAGGG
>JALYJX010000317.1:2359-4650 GCA_030775065.1 Gemmatimonadota bacterium
CGCCGATCCAGCTTGATGAAAACCCCTCGCCATTGCGTCTTGCCCGGGAACTCAACGATTGGGTGGATAGGCACGGGGGCTCACGCGAGTATGGCGAGCTTGCAAAACGTGCAGGAGCGGACGCGCTGGCAAAGTGGACCAGATCTCGAAGCCGGCAGGCGGACCTCTTCAGCGCGAGCATAGACCCGGCCTCCGTTTGGCGAGCTGCTGGAACCGGCGCTGGATTCTGCGAAGTGTCTCGGGTGTTCTTTGCAAACTTCGTCGAACGCTACCTGAAATACTTTCTCGAACGAGAGGCATCCGCCGAGCTGGCGAGCATTGGGGAGCGAGAGGAGTTCGGTCGGCGTCTAGAGGAGCAAATCGAATTCTTATCTCACCATGCCTTCGACACCGCCCAGATAACACAGTCCTTTGCGGCTGGTTGGTTCAACAAACGGGTTGCTGAGGACCGTCGGCCCAATGATCAGGAGATTATCGGTTTCCTCGCCTTCGCGTTCAGCAAGCTGAGGCAGGAGCTACAACGAGAGGCAGCAGAATGACGGCGGGGGACGCGTCCGTCATCTGCTGTAATGGAGCCCCCGCCAAGGGCTTCCCAAAGCACCAGAGGTTAGAATACCGCGCTGGAATGGCGGCACGTAATGTCACTGTTGACCTTCCAGCGTTCGTTCGCGACGTCTTTCACATCCCGCCCCGCACGCTGGACCTCCTCGAGATTGCGGCGTATGTGTTTGCTGCGGACCGTCTAACGTCCCGAGGGCCACGAGATTTGGTCGAGTTTCATACTTGGGCGCGCTCATTCCGGTTCCGCGTGCGAGTTCGAGATTTTGAGTTCTGGTCTGATCCTAAGGTGAGGGATGCGCTCTCTGAGGCGCTGAAATTCATGACGGGTGACGAGCTGTACGAATTTGACTTCTTCGGCGGCCACTCGACTCACCCGACAAGCCTTTTCGACGTGGAAGGCCATGCCCTAACGACGGCGCAACGTCCTCTCATGGTCACTTTGTTCTCGGGCGGGTTGGATTCGTTGGCGGGCGCGGTCACTGCACTTTCCGTCCCCGACAATCGACTGATTCTAGTGAGCCACCAATCCCAAACGGGAACGATGCGTACGCAGAATCAACTAGCCGAGGCACTTCGAAGCCGTTTCGGCAAGGACCGGGTCAGCCATTACAAATTTCAATGTCACTTGTCCGGAAAACGGGCCCAGGAGGAAACGCAACGTACCAGATTCTTCCTCTACTCTACTATTGGCTTCGCCATAGCGAATGCATACGGCCTAGACAGCTTCTATGTGTGCGAGAACGGCGTGACAAGTATCAACCTTCGCCGCCGGGAAGATCTCGCCAACGCCCGTGCAAGCAGAACGACCCATCCATTGACCGCGCAGCTAATGTCGCGACTGTTCTCACTGGTAAGCGCAAAACCATTCAGCATCGACCTGCCCCTCATTTGGCGATCGAAAGCAGCGGTGATTCGGTCTCTCGAAGCGCTAGGAAACGCAGGCTTGATCGCGAGTAGCGTCACGTGCAGTCGGACCTATCAGCGTAGCGGCGACGCAACACACTGCGGTTGGTGCTTTCAGTGCATAGATCGGAGAATGGCTATTCACGCCGCGGGGTTGGAGCGTTACGATGATGCCGGACTGTATGCACACGACATCATCCTCAACGATATAGAAGACCCGGAAGCCCGAACGACGACGGTGGACTACATACGGCAGGCCCAGCGATTCGCGAACGGGAATATCGATAGCTTTGAAGCGGAATATCTATCAGAACTACCGGCGATTGCCGACGGCCTCTCCAGCACCGACGAATTAGAAATAGTGGGACGGGTTTGGGAACTGATGAAGGAGCACGGTGAGAATGTGAATCTTGCGATTCGTCGAATGCGGGAATTGCATGACGACCCGTTTCAACCACTACCCCGGCGAAGTCTGCTAGGCCTTCTAGCGGATCGTGAATTCCTAAAGCCAGAAGTAGCCAGAGCGGTTGAGTCTATCGTCGAAATAGTCAGACATGCGATCCCCGAAATGTTCAGAGACCATCGCCCAAAGGACGAGCCTGATCTAAACCGAAAAATAGGAGCGCTGCTGAGAACGCATGAGCCAAAGCTAACCAGTGAGCACCCTACAGTCCCATTTGCTCGCGCACGCGTTGTGCCCGATCACGAGCTGGATTCTTTCCGACTGCTCATCGAATCGAAGTATGTCCGAAAGAACACGCCGCCTTCCAAGGCAAGCGAGGGAATGGCTGCGGATTTAACAAAATACCCAAGCAGCGCTCACATCC
>JALYJX010000318.1 GCA_030775065.1 Gemmatimonadota bacterium
CGACAGAATCCCCGTGCGTTCGTCTACTACAGCCCTGGGACCTTTGGGCGCGCAGCGCCAGGCGAGAAGAACGTCACCAATAGTCCTGGGGTAATCTTTAAGACAATCGAAGGCCTAAGGAAGGATCACGGGCTGACTGATGATATATGAGTGCCAGACCTACGTGTCCGTTAATCGGCGGCAACTCACGCTATCACACCTCGTCTATGGAGCGATTAGACATAATTGCCGAAATATCGTCGTCTAATGGAATGCGCCATCCTCCTCCTAGAAAACGGTCTAACACTCGCTGATACTGACATAGCTTTAGGCGTTAGCTAGCACCCATGAATCGATGAGCTTTGAAAAGATAGAACGCGATTACCGGTCGTTGCTTCACCCAGAGGAGTTGCGTAGCACACTTCTATACGTCAGCCTGTACGTACTCGGTTATGAAAGCTTCCGTGCCGGAGTTGTCGACCACGTACATATGCTGTATCTGCGAGGATTCGATGAGCGTGGCTGGCATTTTGACGAGGAGAAATACGAGCGGGAGATCTTGAGCCGCAAAAGATCCGCGTTTTGGTCTTCGATCGATTGGTTTCGCGAAATGGGCGCGTTGGACGACACGGATGTAGCATCGATTCACCAACTTGCGTCAACGCGGAACAAGCTTGTCCACGATCTCTCGAAGTTGATCGGGACCAAGGATCTAGATCCTAATCTTCAGTCATTCGCTGAGTTAATCCGTGTTTATCGCAAGGTCGAAACGTGGCGCATTCGTTTTGTTGAGTTGCCCGGCGACGAAGATTGGGACGGTCGGGAAATAAGTGACGATGACATTGTGCCGGGGCCGATACTGATGATGCGGATGCTGGCGGACGTTGCGTTGGGCAACGACGAAGAAGCTTGGGCTTATTACAAGTACCTCGAAGCGCAACGACCGGCGGAGCCATCATAGCCCTGAGTAGCCGGGAACATGGGTAACACAATTGTCCAAGTACATGGGTAACACTTGGGGTGTCTACCCGCGGATGATGTAGTCCCGTTCATCGAGGGTCGCAAGGAGAATGGTGTTGAAATAGATCGACCAGATCCCATCATCGGTTTCCTCCAAGCCGATGTGCTGGTCGACTAAGGAGTTCGCGATGTACAGGAGACGTTTCTGAAAACGGAACGTTCCGGCATCGGTGACTTTCTTGACGAGGAAATGGAGCGGATACTCGAGCGTCGGCAGTGTGCTCGGGTACGGGCGCGGCGAGGTGGTGTAGTAGGTCGCCGGTGTCTCCTGGAGCAACGCCTCGTGCGGTCGTTCGGTGTTGTACTCCACCCGAAACGCGTCGAAGTTCTTCTGCTGGCTAGCGCAGGTACGCTGCACCGGCTTGATCGCGCGGCGTTTCATCGTTCGGTGCATGCGCTCATGTGCGCCATTCTCCTGCGGCTGGCCCGGATGAATGCGCTGATGCGCGATTCCGAGGCGCATCCACCAGACATTGAGATACGACAACCCGTGAATCGCCTGCGTCGCGAACGGCACGCCATTGTCGGTGCGGATCGCGCACGGCAGCCCATACTCGCGAAAGGCGCGTTCGAAGATTGGCTTTGCAGTGAGCGTCTCGGTCGAGAGGAGCCCGTGACAGGTCAGCAGGTAGCGCGTGTGTTGATCCGCGATCGTGAGCGGATAGCAGTACACGCCGTTCCCCGTGCGGAACTGTCCTTTGAAATCCGCGGTCCATAAATCGTTCGGCGTCGTCGTTGCAATCGGCACCACGCCCGGATGCTGGTGCGGGCGCCGGCGACGCCGCTTGCGCACAAGGCCGCGGCGGGCCAGCAAGTCTGCGGTCGTGCTGGCGGCGGGCCAATCCTCGATCTCAGGATGCCGCCCGCGCAGCACCTTGAGCAGCTTGCGCGCGCCCCAGTCGGGATGCGAGCGCCGAAACTCACACAGCAGCTCCTCGAGCACGGGCCGGATCTTGTGGGGACAGGAATGCGGGACGCGGCTGCGATCGACCAGACCGCGCTTTCCCTCCTCCGCAAATCGGATCAGCCACTTGTAGCCGATGCGCCGGCTGATGCCGTATCGCGCACAGAGCTCGGCCATCGTAAACCGGTCACTCTGGGCGTCCAGGATGAATTGCAGTCGCTCGTCCATAGGGGATGTCTCCAGCCAAGGCACAGCGCACCTCACGTTCGAAGGAGGGGCTGTGCAGTTTAGAAGGAGTGTTACCTATGTACTTGGACAGATGTGTTACCTATGTACCCGGTCTGTACCCCCGTGCCAGCTAACACACGCTGAAGCTGACAAGCGATGCAATGAAGCTCGTTTGCCGCTTACCTACAGGCGCTAGGTGGACCCAGGTATGATATGGCGATGAAGTTCAACGTTCACGAAAATATTTTCCGCGATCCTACCAACGGATTGCTCAATCAACGGCTTCTCTGGGGCTGGCTTGAGCTCGCCAATGCGACAGACCTCAATGACAGAGAGCGCGAGAACCTATTTCGAGTTATTCAGTTCATTGCGATCAAGCTAGCCGCACTCCACAATCACAAAACAAGGTACGGCAGCATAGAGGATGAGCTTGTCGCAAAGGTCAGAGCGGCTCCGCCGTCAGAGCCCATGGTTCATCAGCGCTTGGAAGTATCTCAGGACCTCTTTCTCGAGCTGGACGAGTTCTTGGTTCAATTGAAAAGCGCTCTGGATCACGTTGCAACTGTTCCGCGTGTGATGCTAGGAAGCAAACGATGGAATCTCCGCAGGTTTGGAGAGAAGGGCGATGTCGTCGCCAAAGCGCTTCGACACAACCTTCCGGCAGACTTGAAGCCCACTGGCGAGTTCATGTGTGAGCATCTAATGAAACCCAATCGGCCATGGCTTGAGACTGCAATTGATCTGCGCGACCGAATCAATCATTACCTTGACGGCTCCGTCGCGGTCGAGAATTTCGCCGTTCATAAGATTCCGGGAGCAGAAAATACTACAGTGGCAGTACCCATGTGGAATGCTGAGCAATCGCTTCGGCAAATGCTTGATATCCTTTGGTGGAACACGTTTCAGTTCGTTGAAGACTTCGTTGCATTCTCAATCGGTTTGAGAAAGAACAAGGGCGTTGCATTCGCTAAGCACGCCTCCGTGGAGTCGTTAACTCCGGTGTGGACCGTAGCACTTGACCCAGAACTTGCTGCGTCGCTTGCCAAGACGATTGCCGAGTCCAACGAAAGGCCACCTAACGCTCGTTGAAGCTGGCGCGCGATCTATGGAAGCTCGCTGCGCTCGCATTTTATTTGATTCGCCCGCAGCTTTCTGTGAAGCGGCGCCCCGCGTCAAGTGCGATCTGCGCTTGCCGTTAAAGCATCTTCAATTTTTCCGTGCGATCTTCGAGGTGCTGCTCAGTCTTCTGTTCGCGCTCTTCAGTGAGGCACGTCGGCCTCGGCGCAGTTGGGTTATACGAAGGAGCGGACGGCGCCAACTAATTTTCGGCTCTCGACGGCGGCCATAAGCTGCGACGCGCTCGCCGCTCCCTATTCAGTCATCTCGAATTCACACAGTCACTTCACCATCAGCCCGCTTTAGCCAGTATCGACCGAGGCATGCGGAGATTCCCCGCGTTATACGGTGAGTTGTCTCTCCACATCGCGTAAAGAATCCCAGCAAGACGTCGGGCGAGTGCGACTACCGCGATTCGCTTACCCCGTCGACCCGCAATCAGGAGTGCCCACGCTCGGAGCGCCGCGGTCTCCTCACTCCTGGATCTCATGATCCGCCAGCCCGCCTCGACCAGGAGATAGCGCACACGCGAGTTGCCGGCCTTCGTGATCCTCCCAATTCTGCGCTTCTCTCCCGAGCTTCGCTCTCCCGGCACCAAGCCGAGGAACGCCTCAAATTGATGCGCTGATTGAAATCGCGATATGTCGTCCACCGTCGCCACCACTGCGCTTGCTGTCACCGGCCCGATCGAGGGCGCAGTAGTGAGCAGAGCAACTTCTGCATCGTTCCTTGACAGCTCGGCGATGCGTCGGTCCGCGCCATCGATCTGGTCGTTGATCGGGGCAAGCACCTCAAAGAGGGGCATTAGCTCGACGGCTAGAGTGTCGGAGAGATCGAGCGCAGCTATTCGCCTGGCAACGAGATGAGACTCGCTAGCTGCGACTCTGAGTCCATCGCGTCTCACCAGTGCTTTCGCGATCGAGATGTAACGCGTGCGCGTTCGAACGAGAGCATCGCGCACGGCGAGCTCCGCTCGAATGTGCCGCCGCTCAGCCGACACACGATGCGCTGGACGATACGAACCAACCCTTAGTGCTTCCGCCAGAGTGCGCGCGTCCCGCTTGTCGGTCTTTACGCGGCGGGTGCGAGTGGCATACATGGGAGCATAGTTAGGATCAGCGACCACGACCTCATGGCCTAGACTCTCCAGATGCTGCGCCACCCACTCGCTCTCGGTCGATGCCTCGAGCAGGATGCGCGCACCCGGGCGACCGCCAAGGAAAGCGGTGAAGCGCTCACGGCTAGTGATGATCCTTCGCTCTTCGATCGAACCATCATCGGCGAGAATGCACAGCTGGCTCTCGCGCTTGTGCAGATCCAGTCCTATCGTATCCATCGGCTGGCCTCCCGGTTAGTTGTGCCTCGTCGAAAGACGATGAGCACGTC
>JALYJX010000319.1 GCA_030775065.1 Gemmatimonadota bacterium
GTAGAGGGAGGGCGGGCGATGAAGTTCGTCCTTGTGCAACGTGGGAGGCGGTCCGAGGCGACACGTAAATAGCGCAACCCGAAGACACCGGATTTCCAGCTCTGGTTCTCCTCGCGTCATGCTGCTACGTCCAGGAGCGTAGCATCCATCCCTCTTTGATCGACGTCGGCTGGATCGGCGTCTACGAAGGCGGATACAATCACGTGCTTAGCCTGCGGTGCGGAGGCGGGAAGCCAATTCGTTCGCGCACGGCAGAACCGCCCGTCATTGCGGCTGCCTCCGCAGTAGGACGCTCACCCGGCCACCAGTTCCATTTGCCGGCCAACATGAGCAGTGCCGGTCCGATCGCCATTCGCACCACGGTCGCATCCACAAGAACGGCAACGCTCAACGCGAAACCAAGAATCTTCATGAGCACGAAGTCGCCGAGCGTGAACGCGGCGAAGACGACGATCATGATCGCGGCGGCGCTCGTGATGAGGCCGCCGGTGCGGGCGAGTCCCTCAGAGATCGCGTCGCGGTCGGACATTCCGGCGCGCCTCGCTTCCGCGACGCGGGACACGAGAAAAACCTCGTAGTCCATGCTGAGCCCGAACACCACGGCGAAGACGATCACCGGTATCGCGGGAAAGTTTCCGCCCAGCGGCTCGGCGAGACCCAGCAGCGTAATCCCGAATCCGTCCTGAAACACGAGTACGACTGCGCCGAACGCAGTGGCCACTGAGAGAAGGTTCAGCGCGACCGCCTTCGCTGCGATGAGGACCGAACGAAAGCCGACGAGCAGCGCCAGCATCGTCAGTCCCACCACAAGTGCGACGATTCCCACGAACCGGCCGCTGATCGAGCTGTCGTAATCCACGTTGAGAGCTGGCAGCCCGCCCACGTCCATTGTCGCCTGCGGGAGGCCCGTGAGCGTGGCTGCTCCCGCGGCGCGGATCTCCCGCACCAGGTTCATCGCGTCACGCGGTGTGGCACTCTCGGCCGGCATCACGTCGATCAGTGCAAGGCGGCCATCCGAGCTGCCGAGGGATCCGCGCACTTCAATCGGCATCGCCGCGAGGAGCGTCAGGTTCGGTGCACGCCAGCCTGTCACGCTGGGAAGGGACCTCACTCGCGCAACACGCGGATCGGCAGCGAGAGTGTCGCTCGCCCGCTTGATTGCTGCCCAGCCCGCAGGTGAGTCCCACGTTGCGCCTTTCGGCAAGCCGACGACCATGCGAATCGATTGCACGACTCCGCTGCGCTTCATGCTTTCCAGTCGATGCAGGGCACGCGAAGATTCCATCGCCGGCGGCAGCCAGTCCCCCTTCGGCAGATCGGTGCTCAGGCGAAACGCCTGCGAGCCGATCGCCACGAGCGGCAGTCCACCCACAAGCAGAACCACCAGTGGCCTCGCGCAGATGAATTGGCCCCATCTGCGCCACCTCTCCGAGCCGGCGCCCGAGCTGACACGGCGGCGGATCGTGCCGACGTTGATGCGCGACCCGAGCGACGCGAGCAGAGCCGGTACCAGCGTCACCGCGAGAAGCACCGACATCATGATCACGAGTAGCCCACCTACGGCGAGCGATCTGATCTCGTTTACGGGAACGAACAGCAGCGCGGCGAAGCCGATTGCAACGCTCGCTCCCGAAAGAATTATCGTGTGACCCGCATTCTCTACGGTGTCGCACGCTGATTCGTGAGCGCTCAGTCCCCGCGCGAGCCCTTCGCGAAACCGGCCGACGACGAGCAACGCGTAATCGATTCCCAGCCCGAGCCCCAGCATAGTCACGACATTCTGAAGAAGTATCGAGAGGGGCCAGAATCGCGTGAGAGTTACGGCTGCACCGAGAGCGAACGCTATCGACAGGCCTCCCGCGAGCAGAGGAACAAGCGCGGCCGCAACCGCCCCAAACGCGAGGACGAGAAGCACGAGCGTCAGAGGCAGAACGCGGCGCTCTGCTCCCTCCGCGTCTGCAGCGCTTGCATTCCGCAGGTCATAGTTGAGAGCTGTCTCGCCGGTCCAGGTGAGCTGAAGTCCTGGATGCTCGGATTTGAGATCGGCGGCGAGCTCGCCCGTCGCGCCTCGGAGGATCGGAATCAAATCATCAGGCCGGCGGCCGGCGGTCGTAAGGCCCACCATCAGGAACGTGCCGCCGTTCGAACCGATGAGGAGAGTGTCCTGTGCGTCGAGCCACGAAAATGAGCGCGTTACGACAGGCAGCGACTCTACGGCGCTCCGTATGCGCTCGAGTGTCGCCAGCCCGTCCGCGCTGCTCGGCGGCGGAGCGCCGGAGACGACGAGCACGGCGTAATCTCCGAATGCCGAGGGAAAGCGAGTGGAGAGCGTTGCAGCCGCGCGCGCGGACTCACTGCCCTCGACTTTTGCGGAAACGTCGAGCCGATCCTCGACCCGCGTCGCCTGTGGCACGAGCACAAAAGCGGCGGCGATCCAGGCCGCGACGATCCACCATCGTCGTCCGACGATGACTTCGGCCGCGCGCCTGCCGGGAATGGTCATACGAGTGCGATTTCATAGTGGACCGTTCCGCCTACAGCGGCGTGCCATGCCTTGCCGCGTGCATTCGTGAGGTAGGCGTGGATGTCCGTCGGCTGAGCGAAGAGTCCGTTCAGAGCAACGCCGAGCGGGTCGCTGATGTCGAGGCCGAGGTTCAGGACTGAGCATCCCGATCCGCGGAGCTCATTGTGTGCTGAAACGAGCAGCCCCCGAAGCACGTCAGCGCGATCGTGTGGGACACACACGTGGGTTGCGGTTACCACATTGAGTGGTGCGCCGGCCTGGGGGAGTGCCTCCGATCCGGTGAGCGGCGCGAGAGAGTTGAACACTCGCCGCGCCAGTGCCATCCGTGGCGAGTAGCTGACCACCGTCAGCTGCTTGAACTGCCGCTGGTCCCACAGACCGAGGAATCCGAGGAGTTTTCCGTCGCATCCTCGCGCCAAGCGGAAATCGTGAATGTCGAGTCCGGGCGCTTCGCGCACCCAGCGCGCCAGCGAATCTGCGTCGTGAGCGGGCGCCAGCTGACGCAAACTCGCCACATCGGACCACAAGGCGGCCATCTCTTCGACATCGCTCCAGGCCGCACGCGAGACAGCCGTCCAGTGCACCGGATTGCGCCGCTTCCATAGTATGCTCAGGGAGTGAGTCCGAATCGTCCCGACATGCGTGAACCGCGGCAGGCCCCGTGGACCGGCGAGCCGCTTCTCCATTGCCGTGTTTCCTGCGAGGACAGTGATCAGCACCGGCGTGTTCTCCGGCAGGTGCCTCATGCACTGCGCAGCGTACCTTGACAAAGCGTCGGCAATAACGGAGTCGCGGTGATCGGGATGGACCTTGAGATCGCTGATGTAGCCGGTGCGCTGTACTCTGCCGTCCAGGTAACACTCGCGCTCGCTGAAGCAGATGCACCCGACGACCTCTCCCTCGCGCTCCGCAACTGCCAATCGCCAACTCACACCCTCGAGGCGATTGAGTGCGAAGAAATCCGGAGCGCGGTCCATGCGCAGCTCGATGTCGCCTGACATCGAGCACGCCTGCGCGAGCGCGACCAGCCCTGCATTGTCAGAAGGCCTCGTATCGCGCACCGTGAACGGGACTCGGGCCGTCGTGTTCGGAGCCGGAGGCGCATCCCGCGACCGCAGCATGGTTGCGGACATCTATTTCTCCACGCGGCAGGTTACGAATCGCGCCTGAAGGCAGCTCCGGTCGCGCTTGATCGCCGCGCGCCCGGCTTCGACATCCTCGCGGATCGTCGAGTGAAACGCTCGGGGCACCTCGGTGTGCCCGACGAAATTCCGGAAGCAGAGGCGAGCGTCCGGCCTGGCCACACGAACGACTTGCGAAAAGAGATAGTGGATCTGCTCGTCGTCGAGCCATTCGCAGATGTTGGACAACGCAAACGCGTCAACAGAGTCGTCGTCGCACGTGGCGAGATACTCCGCGTAGCCGCCATCGACCAGCTCGAGATTATCCAATCGCTCACGAGTTGCCGCGTGCGCCGCCCTGTCGAGGTACGGCGGTACACCACCGACGATGGCCGTTCGGTAGGTGCCCCTGAGCATGTGATGGAGGAAGTAATTCGATGCAACCGGAATCTCACAAAGCGCGTGCTCCATCAAGCGGTGAAAATGTGTGGCGAAATCCCCGTTGTCGACGTTCTGGAAGAAAGCGGGGTCGTAGGTCCGGTTGAACACGCGACGGCTCAGGAGAACCCTGAAAAGCATGTTCCACCGTCGAGTGTTCCACTCGTTCTCGTACAGCGCACGCTGCTCGGCGAGCGTATCGCACGATAGCAGGCGGTCGATTCGCGAGGCGGGGTGGACGAGCATTCGCAGCGCGTGCACGACGACGCGGATGAAGGTTTCGCTCACACCGCTGTTGAGCAGCCCCTTTCCGATGATTCTCGTACGGGAGTCCCAGTATCTCCTGGCATCCGGGCTCAATGCAGGGCGGAGCGCGCCGTAGTCGGCGATTCGCCACGCTCGCGGCGCTGAAGTCGCGCCGAGAAAGCCAAGCAAGGCGCCCGACTCGAGCAGGCGGACCGCCTGCGCCTTGAGCTCGACGAGGTGGTTTTGCGTCGCATTGGAA
>JALYJX010000320.1 GCA_030775065.1 Gemmatimonadota bacterium
CGACTGCCGGAAAACACGCGTTACATACACGGGGTCTCGACCCACCGAGCTCGCCAGCGCGGTTACACTGACCGGCGCGTTGAATGCGACATCGAGATCGCGACGAATCCGCCGTAGCCACGTGGGCGGGCCCGCTCGATTGGTGTGACGCGGTAGCGGGAAGAGATCCAGCCACGCGCGCGCGATCCGGGTGGTTGGCGACGTAGCCGGCAGCGCGAGGCCCGCCGTGCCAGCCACGCGCCCACTCTCATCGAGCACCGGGGCCTTGAACGTTCGGAAGCGATCTTCACGTGACCCTTCCAGCACGACGATGAGTCGACCCCACGCAATTGCGCGCCGGTCACCGCTGCGGAACTCCTCAACCCTCGAGAGGGAAAAGAATGGCGCCTCCGTTTTCCCGATCATTTCATCGGGCGTGACGCCGCACGCTTCGGCAAAGGCTTCGCTGACGGCGAGGAAGCGCGAGCGCACGTCCTTGAGCCAGGCCTGCCCGCTCTGGCTCGGGATTATGCGCTCGCGCCACGTCGGCGCCGTTGGAGTTCTCCGCATTGCTTGTTTTCGATATCCTCGCAGAAGGACACGGTCCCGTCAATCTGCGTCTACCGTGGGACTCAGCGGGATTACTTGACCGAGATGTTGCCGGTGGTCACTGGATGTGCCGGCGCCGCGGTCCATAATCGAGCCGCGCAGTATTCCGCCGACGTAGTGATGCCCGCGGATCCTTCGAATCCGAGCTGTGTGGACCGGTCCAGGGTTCCCGAGCCACCATTCCCGTTGTCCTGGACACGGAACCACACGTCGCGGCCGACCTGTCGCTTTGGGTCGGTTGCGTAGAGCTCGTTCGTGGAATTGTTCTCAGTGACGACACCGCCGATCCACGCGCGACCGAGACCGGCATCGAGTGCGAGACACGTCACACGGAATCTGATCTCGATGATCGCCAGGCCGAAGTCGGTCAGATCCGTGATGTAGTGAACGCTTCCCGACGCGCTGCCGTCCGCTCTGAGGAGTGCATTCAGGTCGAACGCGATTTCAGCGCCCGGTGCGCCGATATTGAACGTGCCGCTGCCGTTGGCGTGACCGGTCACACGTGAGCCGGAGCTGAACAACGGGCTTAGCGCCGGAGCGGTCGGTGCATCGGACGCGTCACAACCAGAAAGCACAACGACCACAGCGAACGCGGACAGACTGATTCTGGGCATGGCCAAACCTCACTCAGGTAGGGGTGTGTCCGGCATGATAGCCACGGAAGCACACGCGGTCTTGAACGAAACAGTCGTGGCAAGTAATTCGGGTACTGCGGAATTTCCTTACTCGGAGCCCTGACTTGCTCTTTGTCACAAAGTACTTTATCATGATCTGACTGGACGTCGCTCACAACGACACCACAGGGGTGACGAAATGAATTCATTGACCATGCTGAAGCACCCGAGTGCGTTCCTGCCCGTGGCAATGTCCCTTGGTGCCCTCGCAACCGTGTTCATTTTCATCGCATTGCACGGCACTGCGCCCCAGGCAGATGAGGGTGCAGCCGCCCACATCTGGCAGCTCCTCATGGCTGCCCAGGCACCGATCATATTTTTCTTCGCGATCAAGTGGGTGCCGCAGTCACCACGACAGGCACTACCCATCCTGGCTCTTCAGGTTAGTGCTGCGCTGGCAGCGATGGCGCCCATTTTCCTGCTCCACTGGTAGAATAGGGCTGAAGCTCTCCAACAGATTGGGACATCCGCTTGCGCACGGTAATCATCGGAGCCACCGGACACATCGGCACCTGGCTCGTGCCGCGGCTGGTGAACGAGGGGCACGAGGTAATTGCGGTCTCCCGCGGAGCGCGACGGCCTTACCATGACTCTCCCGAATGGCAGTCCGTAGAGCATAAGACGCTCGATCGCGCCGCGGCCGAGCGCGATGGGTCGTTCGGCTCCGCGATCGCGGCTCTCCGTGCGGAAGCGGTAGTCGACCTGATTTGTTTCGATGTCGACTCCGCCGCACATCTTGTCAATGCGCTGCGAGACCGGATAGAAATATTCGTGCACTGCGGCAGCTTGTGGGTTCACGGAGTGCCGCACGAGCGACCATACGATGAGTCAGCGCCACGCGCCCCCTTTGGCGAATACGGTATTCGCAAGGCGGAGATCGAGCGCTTTCTCCTCGACGCCTCGACTGGCTTCCCTGCCTCGGCACTTCACCCCGGTCACATCACGGGACCGGGATGGGCTCCGATAAACCCGGCCGGCAACCTCGACACACGAGTGTTCGACTCTCTCGCTCGAGGGGACCGCGTCGTTCTCCCCGATGATGGGTCAGCCACTCTCCAGCACGTCCACGCGGACGATGTGGCGCAGGCTTTTGCCCTCGCTATCGCACACCGCGCCGCCGCGATCGGTGAAGCGTTTCACATCGCTGCGGCGGAGCCCGTTACCATGCGGGCTTACGCAGAAGCAGCGGCATCATGGTTCGGACGCGAAGCGAAGCTCGATTATCTCCCGTGGAATGAATGGCGCTTGACGGTGAGTGAGAGAGATGCGGAAATCACGCGCGACCACATCCTGCACTCGCCGCATGCGAGCATCGAGAAGGCACGCACCGCTCTGGGCTTCGAGCCGCGATACACCGCGATTGCGGCAGCACGCGAGTCGGTGGCGGATCTTCAGCTGCCGGGAGTCACGTGGTAATTCGTCAGCCGGCCATCAATGGAGCCATGTGCTCGAGATGGCGGTCGCGTTGCTCAACGCGCTGCCGGCAGAAGGGCAGCGCGATCGTGTAGAACACCTCCGCGCATCACCATTCGGACTTTGCGCGCATTGGCGATGTCGGCACTGGGATCGGCATCGAAAACGACGAGGTCTGCGTGCTTGCCACGATCGAGTGAGCCGAGGTCGGCTTCGCGCCCCATGGCCCGCGCGGCGACAAGAGTTGTGGACAGTAGCACCTGCCGCGCCGTCATGCCCGCCGCCTGCATCGCTTCCATCTCGCGGTAGACGCTCGGCCCGTGCGCAGTTCCAGGATTTCCGGCGTCGGTGCCCATCGCGATGGGAATGCCCGCATCGCGAAGCTTTCGAAGATTGACCTCCATTGTCTTCCGCTGTGTTTCCCACGTGCCGCTTCGGGTGGCGGCGGCAAGCCGCGCACGAGCGGCTTCCGGAATTACTCGCTCGAGCTTCGACCTCGTTACCGCGTCCACACAGTCCAGCGGATACCGCGCTCCCGGTGAGCGGCCGAGGCCTGCATCGGCGTAGCCTTCGCGCACGGTGAGAGTGGGAATGACGATCGTTCCGTTTCTTCGCGCGGCAGCGATGAACTCGTCATCGATTTCGGCGGTCTCGACACTGTGCACGAACACCCGTGTGCCCGCCTCGAGAGCCTCCTTTGCCCGCGGAAGCTGGGTCGCGTGCACGATCAGGGGCAGACCCGCCTGTTTCGCGGCCTGTCCAGTGATCATCAGCATCTCACGGGCATGTGGCTGCAATGAATCGGGAAGCTGGAGGTACCAGACCTTGATTGCGCTCGCGCCCATGAATGCAAGTCCGCGCACTGCGGCCCGCACGATGGAATCGCCCGTCATCGGAACGAACTGTTGTATGAACGGAAGATTGAGCCAGTGAGCCCGACTCGACAGGAGCGGTCCGGCAGCGGCCATTCTGGGAGCGAGCGCCTGAGACTCGTGGGTGCGCGCCATTGGGATGGTGAAAGGGAATCCACCGACGTCGAACACCGCAGTGACACCTGAGCAAACCCACGCCCGGTCGAACGGTGCCGGATTCCGCTGGAGCATCGCGACTGTCGAGTCGTACGGAAACTCTGCCCGCAGATCGACCGCGTCGGGACGGCCGTCGACCCAGCCGGTTTGCGAGTAGTGAACGTGGGCGTCGATCAGGCCGGGAGTGATGAACTTGCCCGACACGTCGACGATGCGCGCGCCGGTTGGCACAGGACAGCTTGCGCGGGCACCTGCGCAGACAATGCGGCCATCTGTAACCACGACAGACGCGTTGGGTACCGACGCCGCACGCGGATCGATGAGAGTTCCGCCAACGAGCGCGGTTGTGGACGGCTGGCTCGAAGCGGTTGTCGCGCCGGCGAATGCTGAAAGCAGGACGAATGTCAGCAGCGACCTGGTCATGGAGTATCTCCGATTTAGTACCATATTGAGACTAATACCCACGGTTTCGATTGGCGGCTGAACATAGTCTCGCCCTGGAAGATCGGTTAGCTGACTGTGCGCCGGATCATGGCGCGGGCGGGATGGGTGGAGTATCCAGTCCACGGCGCCGCGAACGGGGAGCGTTCGAGCCGCATCACCTGATTGGGACCGGCCCGCGCGGGCTGCCGTTGACCGGACACTCCACCCACCCCGCCACAACCCTCCTTGTTATTCGACAATCGACGACAGGTACAGCGCACTGGTAAACTCGATTGCGAAGCGAGTGACGCCAGCTGCATTCGTGAGTGCAGCGCGAATCCAGGCTGGATTGTGTGGGGCGGTGGTATCCGGTCAACGGCAGCCCGCGCGGGCCGCGAAAGCGCCGGTGTGTGTAGAGAGCGTTCCCCGTTCGCGGCGCCGTGGAGTGGATACCAC
>JALYJX010000321.1 GCA_030775065.1 Gemmatimonadota bacterium
CTCCCACCTGGTCGTCGAAGGAGACTATTTCGGTTCCATCGAATTCACCGAACACGACTATGTCGCCGCAATTCGGTTGCAGCACGAGTGACTCGATGGCTCTCAGCTCGTGCGCCTCCGTCGCGTAATGCTCGAGAGGGTTGCTCCCGGTGACCAGACTCGCAACAGCATTTCGGATCACCGCCTGCCCGGCCTCGGACGCTGCGTGCACACCGTCCGCCGACCTCGTCAGAACCAGGCCGATTCCCGGGTGCGCTACGAGACCTTCGTAAAGTGCGTGCAGTCGCGGATTGTCGAGGATCATCTCGCGCGACAGCTGGTGCGACTCCGCGGCGGAGTAGAGGAGGGCAAGGCACGAGCTGTAGGTTACGACGACTTCGTGACGCGCATCCACGAGATACTTCTCGGGAAGGATGATCTCGCGAAGTCCATATCTGCTTCGCACCCAGTCGCGCAGCCGGCCCAGCGCGCGCCGAACGGTGAGCATCGTCGGCGGGGTCGCCTGAGCGACAGTCTCCACCACGTTTGCACTCAGGGTCGCGTATTCGCTCTGCTCGGAATGGCTTATGAGCGCTTCCTCGTCGAGCATATGCTGCACTGTCGCACCGAGCGACTCGCCATACTCCACCCGGTAGCTCCGTGCCGCAGTCATTCCGTGGTCCGAGAGAATCACGAGGTCATAACCGCGTCCACCGGCTACGCGTGCCATCCGCCAGATCTCGGAGATACGAGAGTCCGTGCGCCGGAGGTCCGCGAGAGCGGGGCGGCTCGAAGGCCCGAAGTGATGCGCGAGCTCGTCGTACTGCATGAACGTGCTGTAAATCACGGGAACGCCGAGGTAGACATCGAGCAGAATTGCCATCGTCTGAAACTCCCGTACAACGACGTTGGTGAAAATCCTGATCAAAGGGAAAATGCCTTCCGAGTGCGTGACTCGTCCGGTCAGCTCCCCCAACGCGCGCTCCCATTCCTCTCGAAACCACTCGACGACGCTTTCCCCTCCGATGCGCAGAAGTCGAAGAGGATGCAACAGAATGAGCAGCGCCATCCGCGAGCCGCCGAGGCGCTGATAGACGGACATCTTCTCTCGCGTAGCGACGGTGAACGCCACCGTCTGCGCGTCGCCATCGAGAAGATTGACGTAGCTCGACCCGCCGGCCAGGGCACCTGGTGTGGAGATTCCGTCGCGAATGTATTGAACGCCTTCCGGAGCGTTGCAGGTGATGAGCCTGCGGGCAGCCTTGTCGTAAAACCGGAACGCGGGAATGTTGTCGTTCTCACCGTGGAAGATTCCCGCCTGACAGTACGGTGTGGCGGAGGGCAATCCGCAGAACCATCGGCGAAGAACGAACTTCTGATCTGCGAGCAGTTTCCCGATAGTCGGGCAATAACCCTGCTCCAGCGCGTGCCGGAGGTCCGTGAACGCGAGCGCATCCACCTGAAGCATGATGAGGCCGCGGCGATTGTCGCGTGGGCGGCGCTCGCGGGCGAACGCGCGGTATTTCAGCGCGTAGTACCGTCGCAGAAAAGGACCGGCGCGGAGATACGCGCGGCGATCCGTCACGTCATTCGGTCGGCGATGGCGCGCAGGATATCGCGAACCGGCACCGGTTTCACGAGCACGGCATCGCATCCCGCGGCAATGCAGCGCTGGTGCGTCCCTGCGTCATCGTATCCGGTCATCGCGAGCTTTACCACGGGCCGGATGTCGCGCGAGCTCAGCTCCTCGATCACCCAGAGGCCGTCGGCGTCGGGTAGTGTCAGATCGAGCAGCAGAACGTGCGGCGGCGAGTGCGTGCCCGCCTCGACGGCCTCCAGGGCGGTACCCGCGACTGTCACGTCGTAACCGTTCGACTCCAGCAAAATTCGCAGTGCGCTCGTGATGAGCACGCTGTCCTCTACGACGAGGACGCGAATCGGCACTACTCAGGTGCCTTGACGCAGGGCAGCGTAAAGAAAAACCTGCTTCCAAGTCCGAGCTCGCTCTCGACCCAGATGCGGCCGCCGTGCAGCTCGACGTACCGGCGGGCGATCGTGAGACCGAGGCCCGTGCCGTGATGCACGCGCGACGCGGTGGAATCCACCTGCGCGAACTCCCGGAAGATGAGCTCGTGGTGGTCGGGGGCGATTCCCCGTCCGGTGTCGCCCACCTCGACGCGAATCGTCACGGCTGTGCCGAGTGTATCCTCGAGAGCAGCCATCACCCAGACTTTGCCGCCCGGCGGCGTGAACTCGAATGCATTCCCGAGCAGGTTCATCAGAACATGCATGATCTTGTCGCGGTCGCCGCTCACCTCCGGCAAATCGTCAGGGACCAAGCACTCGAGCGTCAGCTGCTTTTTCGCGACCAGCGATTCGTTGAGCGACGTCACCTGCTCCACGATTGCCTGAAGGGGAAAGGATGTGGTTGTGACGGCAAGCGCCTCGCTCGCTCCCTTCGCGTAAAGCAGAATCTCGGCGATCATGTCGAGCAGCTGCCTGCCGCCCGTGATTATCGTGTGCACGCTCTCGCGCTGCTTCCCGTTGATTTCCCCGAGAAGCCCGTCGCGAAGTATCTCGGCGTGCGTGATTATCGCCGTGAGCGGTGTGCGGAGATCGTGCGCGATGTTGGAGAGGAACTGCGTCTTGAGAGAGTCACGCTCGCGCAGGTCGGCGATGATGCTGGCCGCCTCCGCAATCTGGCCGGAAAGCGCGCGAATGTCTGCGTCGCCGGACGCTTCTCCGGCAGCGCTGTCGCGCGAATCGTCGCTCGTGTCGCTCACGAAGCGGGCGTCAGCAGTCATTCGTTCCGCGCGCCCGAGGTGCTCCCTTCCGTCGACTCGATCGATTCCACCAGCTGCTGCCTCCTGAGAAGTGACCAGTACCGCCCCTCGCGCATCATCAGCTCCTCGTGGCGACCTTCCTCCACGATGCGACCGCGGTCGAGGACGATGATTCTCGTCGCGTGGCGAATGCTGCTCGCGCGATGCGACGAGATGACCGCCGTGCGCCCCGCGAGTGCAACCCTGAGCTCACGCAGAATGTCCGCTTCAGTATGCGTATCCACCGCACTCAGAGCATCGTCGAGAAGCACGATTGACGGCTTTCGCGCGAGTGCACGCGCGAGTGACGCCCGCTGCTTCTGGCCCCCGGACAGATTGATTCCTCTCTCGCCGAGCATCGTCTCGTATCCCCCGGGAAATGCCTCGATTGTGGAATCCAGCTGGGCCATCTGCGCGGCCCATCTCACCGATTCGGCTTCCTCTGTGCCATAGCCGAGATTCGCCGCGATAGTGTCACTGAACAGCACGCTCTCCTGCTGTACGAAACCGATCTCACGACGAAGCTCGTCGAGCGAAAGGTCGCGAATTGGTACACCATCTATGAGGACTTGCCCCTCCTGCGGATCATAAATCCGCGGGATGAGATCCATCAAGGCGCTCTTCCCGCTTCCCGTCGCGCCGACGATGCCAAGCGTCGCGCCGGCCGGCACCACGAGGCTGAGATTCCGAAGAATCCAGCGCGGCTCCCGACCCGCTTCGGTCGGGTAGTGGAATCCCACGTCGTGGAACTCGATGGAGCGGCCTCCCGCTGTGGCCACCAGGCTCGCCGGCTGCGGTGGCGGTGCATCGAGTAGCGACTTCGCGTCGAGGATCTGGCTGAGGCGTGCCATTGACGCTCCTCCGCGCTGGAAAAGATTGATCACCCAGCCGAGCGCGATGAGCGGCCACGTGAGCAAGCCGAGGTAGATCCCGAACGCTACGAACGACCCCACCGAAATCGATCCGCGGATCACGAGCACGCCACCCAGTCCCATCACCACAACCGCGCCAAGGCCCGCGAGCAACCCGAACAAGGGAGTCATCGTCCCGTAGAGCCGCACGAGGGACATGTTTCGCGCGAGGTACTCGTCGTTGAGCGCACTGAAACGCTCTATCTCCGCGGCTTCCTGGCGATATGCACGGACGATCCGCGCGCCGGTGAGGTTCTCCTGAGCGTGCGTCGTGAGCGTGGAGAAATGCTCCTGCACCGCATCGAACCGCGTATGGATTGCGCTGCCCATGCGGACAGTGATTATCGGCAGAACGATCATCGGCAGGAGCGCGAGGCCGGTGAGCATCGGATCGATGTGAAGCATGAACACCAGCGCGAACAACCCGCTCGCAATGGTGTTGACGAGGTACATGATCGCGGGTCCCGCCGCCATGCGAACGGCGCCGAGGTCATTTGTCAGGCGCGCCATGATGTCGCCCGTGCGAGTGCGGGCATAGTACGGCGCGTCGAGATCTTCCAGGTGCGTGAACAGGTCGTTTCGCAGGTCGTACTCGATACGGCGGCTGACCCCATTCATCAGATGTCGCATTCCATATCGCATGGTGCCGGCGATCAGGGCCGTCGCGACGATGCCCGCGGCAATCTGCCACGCGACTGTTTGATCTGCTCCCTTGCTCATCGCGTCGATCCCGGCCCGCAGCAGCCATGGAATTATGCTCGTTATGGCCGTCGAGACGACCACAAGGAGAAGGCCGGCGATTATGTGCCGCCGGTACGGGCGGAAGTACGGAAT
>JALYJX010000322.1 GCA_030775065.1 Gemmatimonadota bacterium
AGCTGCCACGCCGGCGGAATCTGCTGCATCAGCGAGTGGAGGCGCCACGCGCCCGGCTCAGGCAGCTGGCTCGGGAGTCTACGACCGGGCTCTTGGCGCCGCCGTTGCCGCGTTCCAGGCCAGGCACGGCATAGTCGTCGACAGCGCGCTTGGCGCCGAAACCGTGAAATCGCTCAATCTCCCGGCGACTTATCGGCTGCAGCAGATCGCCGCCAACCTCGAGCGGCATCGCTGGCTTCCGCGCGCGTTCGGCTCGCGATACGTTGCCGTCAACGTGCCTGCCTTCAGGCTCGAGGCTTTCGATGGTGGCAAGAAAACCCTCGAGATGAAAGTGATCGTCGGCGAGGATTACGAGGACAAGGCAACTCCGGTATTCGCCGACTCGATGGAGTTCGTCGTCTTCCGCCCCTACTGGAACGTGACGCCCGACATTGCCGCAAAGGAGATCTTTCCGAAGCTCGCGTCGAACCCGGGCTACCTCGATGCGAACGACATGGAGACGTACCGCGAAGGCGGGGCGACGCGGGTTCGCCAGCGCCCCGGGCCAAAGAACTCGCTGGGGCTCGTCAAGTTCCTGTTCCCCAACGACTTCAACATCTACTTCCACGACACGCCGTTCGGCGAGCTTTTCGAGAAGGATGTTCGCGCTTTCAGCCACGGCTGCATTCGTCTCGAGAAGCCGGAGCTGCTCGCACAGTATGCGCTTGGCTGGCCGGTCGACAAGATTCATCAGGCGATGCAGAACGGTTCCAACAACCAGTCAATCAAGCTTCCGCGCAAAATCCCGGTCTATATCATCTACGCCACTACCTATATAAGGAACGGTCAGCTCTACTTCGGCAACGACCTCTACCAGAGAGACGTGGATCTGGTCCAGGCCGTCGCCGAGGGAGCGATGCCCGGCGCGCAGACTCGTCAGGCCGTGCAGGCCCTGCGGCGAATAGCGGCGGCGACGTGACGATGCCGCACGCACTGGGAATCGCGGGTCTCGGCGATATCCTCATCAGCGACGCTATCGCGCTCCGTAGCCACGAGCCATGGCGGCCGCGATGAAAACCATTATCACGACGATTGCCGCCTCGATGTGGCTGATCGTTGCGATGCGGCCTAGGGTGCTGCTCCGCGCAGATAGCTCGCCTGCTGCTCCGCGCGCCAGCGCCACTCTAAGGCGAATGAGCGTCATCATCGGCCATATCTCGAGTGCGAGAATCGCTGCGAGTAGACCCATCTTCGTGTAGAAGAGGTGATTGTGCATGTAGTACAGGAGTGCCTTCTCCGTCCCGGCGAGCACGCGCCACAAGCCGGTTCCAATCCAGAGCGCCGCAGCTATTCCCCACAAAGTGTCAGCGCGGAACGCGCGGGCGAGCGATCCCGGCGTCGGAGGCTCCCGCAGTGCGGTGCCCCCTGGTCAATACGGCGCCCAGACCGAGTCCGAGCGCCAGCAAGTGCAGTCCCGCAAGAGCGATCCTCAGCATGCGGTCATACTACGGTTCCTCGGCAGAACCGTCCAGAGAGGGAGGGCCGTTCGGGGCTTTCGCTCAATCATGAGCGCGCTCACTTTCGTCACCACGCGAAAACGACGCGATGTAGTCCGCTACAACTAATGCGCCCGCATGAATGAGAAACTCCCGGTATTCGCTGTCCTCGCTCTAATGACGCTTTCCAACCTGGGGCCCACGCTGACGTTGGCACAGCAGCCGCGTCCTCGCGCGCGTGACATTGGCCTTGTCGTCGGCATTCTCGATCCGGGCCCTCAGAACGCGATAACCGATGTCACAGGCGTCCGCGTCGGCCAGGTTACGGTGGTCGAAGGTGATTCGGTCCGAACCGGAGTTACGGCAATCATTCCGCATCCGGGCAATCTGTTCCGCGAGCGCGTTCCTGCAGCGCTCTATGTCGGCAACGGGTTCGGGAAGCTCCTCGGGGTAACTCAGCTTCGCGAGCTTGGTGAGCTCGAGACGCCGATTCTTCTCACATGCACTCTCTGCGTCTGGAAAGCTGCCGACGCGATGGTGGATTGGATGCTGCGCCAGCCCGGAATGCAGGGAGTCGGATCGATCAACCCCGTTGTGGGCGAGACCAATGACGGAGCGCTGAACTCTATTCGTTCGCGCCCAATCACGGCGGACCACGTCGTCCGCGCCCTCGAGTCGGCGACGACCGGACCGGTGGTTGAAGGGTCCGTCGGCGCGGGCACAGGCACGGTTGCATTTGGATGGAAGGGCGGAATCGGAACGAGCAGCCGCCGCCTGCCGGCCACACTTGGCGGGTACACGGTTGGAATTCTGGTTCAAAGCAACTTCGGCGGCGCCCTCACCATGAACGGCGCTCCGGTCGGCCGCGAGCTGGGGCGCTACTCGCTTCGGCGTGAGCTGGAGCGCACCGCAGAGGTCAACCGCGACCAGGCGGACGGCAGTATCATGATCGTCGTCGCAACGGACGCGCCGCTCGACGCGAGGAATCTCGAGAGGCTTGCGGCGAGAGCCATCACAGGCGTGGCGCGTACGGGCTCGAGTCTCTCAAACGGGTCGGGCGACTACGTGATTGCGTTCTCGACCTCGTCCGACGTGCGAATGAAGGCTGACAGCGTGGCTCACGCCGGCCGAACGCTGTCGAACAACGCGACGTCGCCTCTTTTCCAGGCGGTTGCCGAAGCAACTGAGGAAGCGATTTACAATTCGCTTCTTCGCGCGACAACCGTAAGCGGAAGCGGCCGCACGGTCGAAGCGCTACCGCTCGATCGGACGCTCGCGATTCTGAAAAAATACAGGGTGCTCGATTGGAACCGCTCCCTTCCGCCAGGCTCATTGCAAGAGCGCTAATCCGATCTCGACGCACTCGGCTCAGCCGAATACGATCTCCGGGAGCTGCTCGAACCTATTGATGACGTAATCCGCACCTCGAACTACAGCGTCACGCGTGGCGACGCCCGTATACGCAGCGAAGGCGTCCACCGCCGGCGGAACTGCGGAGCGCACCTCGAGGTCAGTGATGCCATCGCCAACCCCGAGAATCGGCCGCGTCAGACGCAGCGCTCGCACCGTCTCGACTTTGCCGCCGTTGCGCGTGAGCGGGGACTGTGCGTCGAATCCCGAGTAGGCACCCGAATCGGTGAAGTAGAGCGAGACAGCATTTACGACGCTCGGAGGCAGCCCAATGGCCTCGGCAACCGGCACGATGGCGTCGCGTATGCCGGCCGTGACGAGAACTACATACACACCGGCATTAGTTAGCTTAGCTAACGATTCCAGAGCCCCCGGCTCGATACGCTCTACATACGCGGCCGCCAGTTGCTGGATTTCCTCGCGCGACGGTTTTACGGCATCAAGCCGCTTCGCGTACACGTCGCCGAGCGGAATCTCTCCGCGCATCGCCCGCTCGGTGACTTCCGCGACGCGATCGCGGACCGCGGAATCGCGACGTGATGCCAGCCAATCGATCCCTTCGATCGCGCACAACGTCGAATCCACATCGAGCACCACCGATTTGAATCGCAGGATGTTTTCAGTCAGAAGATGTTCCCCGGCGCGAGGATTCCCAGAGGATCCAGCTCCTGCTTCACCGCGCGCATCACGCGAAACGCAAGCGGCGACATCTGCAGCGGAAGCCAGTGCGTCTTGAGCTTGCCAATGCCGTGCTCGGCGGACACGGTGCCGCCCATCTTCACAACCATGCGGAGCGTCTGCTCGACAACCCGCTCGATAGCTTCGAGCTCTTCAGCATCGCGCGCGACCCAGTTCTGATGCGGATGACCGTTGCCCGCGTGGCCGTAAGTCACCGCCTGAGCGACTCCCGCCTGTCGCGCCATCTCCCGCGAACCCGAGAGTGCTTCGTTCAGACGGCGATACGGAACTGCCCAGTCGGTCGAAACCTTCCTTCCACCTGTTGCGCGGTGTCCCGCGCCTCGCTCGTTCATCGTCGCCGGCACCGCGTGCCGAATCCGGCGCGCGACCGCGAGCGCCTGCTCGCCGTCGAATACCCGGACGTCGTCGACTCTCGCCTTCAGCGATTCCGCCAGAGCAAGCCAGCCATCGAGAGCGGCATCGTAACCCGCGTCGCAGCCCCCTCCGACGGACGCCTCAGCGAGCTCCTGCTCGACGTACACCATCGTTCCCGCGGCAGGCACGAGCGACGCCGAATGGCCGCTCACCCCGCGCGCGGTCTCGGCACCTCGGGCGATGCCCACGGCGAGCTGATCGAAATACTCGAGACACCTCGGCGCGACGCTCTTCGACTCCCTTGCCGCAACAACGAACGCGAGCGCCTCCGCTTCATTCGCAAACGGAATCTCGAGGCCGATCACGCGCTCGGGCAGCGGCAGCAGCTCGAGCTCCGCCTCCACGACGACACCGAGCGTTCCTTCGCTTCCCACGAACCAGTCGACCGGATCGTGAGCGAATGCGTAGCCCGCTGTGTTCTTTTCGAGGCCCATGCGACTGTAGCGCACCACATCGCCCGAAGCGAGCACAACGGTTACGGCGCGGACGTGCTCTCGAGTTGCGCCGTACTTGAG
>JALYJX010000323.1 GCA_030775065.1 Gemmatimonadota bacterium
TCAGTCACTGTTCCCTCCAATTCGATTGCTTCTTCCTTCGCCATAAGCCTCCGTCTCGGTTATGTGTCGATCGAGCAGAAAAAAACAGGGCCACCCCGGCTAGCCAGGGTGGCCCTGCGTCTATTACAGAGTCGCTGCGATAGTGATCAAGCGTTGAGCCGGGTCACATTCTCGGCGGCCGGGCCCTTCTGGCCCTGCACGACGTCGAACTCGACGCGCTCGCCCTCAGTCAACGACTTGAAACCGCTGCCGCTGATGGCCGAGTGATGAACGAAACAATCCTTCTGTCCGTTCTCGGGGGTGATGAAGCCAAAGCCCTTGGCGTCGTTGAACCACTTCACAGTTCCTGTGGTACGCATACTGATACTTCCTCGTTAATAATGTAGGTCGGAAGTCCGGTATGGCCGTACCTGCCGACTATGTTGACTCGCCAAACGGAAAAAAGACCTGGTTTTATCCAGGTCCCAATTTCGTTCGCTGGCTAAGTCGTTGCACAACGATATGTGCAACAGAATCTAAATGTACCGGCTTCCGACTGGTTGTCAATGGATTCGGCGTACATTTCAGATCAATCCGACCGAGCGTAACCCTCGTGCCCTTCACGTTTCACACCGCCGATGTGTTCACCGACGTGCCTTTTGGCGGCAATCAGCTGGCGGTGATTCCAAACGCCGGGCGGATAACGTCCGAGCAGATGCTCCAGATCACGCGAGAGTTCAATTTCTCCGAGACTGTTTTCGTGCTGCCGCCGGAGACGCCGGGGGGAACGCGCCGCCTCCGGATCTTCAACCCCGGCGGCGAGATGCCTTTCGCCGGTCATCCCACTGTCGGCACTGCTTTCGTCCTCGCATCGACCGGCGAAATCCCGCTCGACGGCGAGGAGACGCGAATTGTTTTCGAGGAGGGCGTGGGGCCCGTTCCTGTTCTCATAAGGGCGAGCAAGGGCCGGCCCGTCTTCACGCAGCTCACCGCCGCGAAACTTCCCGAGCGAGGGCCGGCTCCAACCGACGCAGCCGTTCTCGCCGACGTGCTCTCACTCGAGCCGTCGGACATTCTCTACGACAGCGTGTTCACTCCGGAAGCGGTCTCGGCCGGCATTCCCTTTCTCTTCGTACCGCTTCGAAGTCTCGATGCGCTGGGTAAGGCGCGCGTGAGAAAGGACGTGTGGGAGCGGACGCTCCAGGATTCGTGGGCGTCGGAAATCTTCGTGTTCGTCGAGGACGCTGAGTCAGCGAAGCGCGGGGGAGTGCGAGCGGGTGATGGCGTGATTCGCGCGCGGATGTTTGCGCCGACGCTCGGCATTTCCGAAGATCCGGCGACCGGCAGCGCTGCCGCAGCGTTTGCCGGCTACCTGGCCTGGCGCTCCACGTTACGCGACGGAATGCTCAAGTGCCTGATTCACCAGGGCGTGGAGATGGGCCGGCCGAGTCGGCTGGAGGTCGAGGTTGACGCCGTCGGCGGGGAGGTCAAGGCCGTGCGCGTCGGAGGCGCTTCCGTCTTGGTCAGCTCTGGGACGCTGTACTACCCGTAGAAAAACAGAACTGAATAATACGAGGTATCTGGCGTCAGGCTTGAAGGCACCTGGCGTCAGGAAACCCGCCCGGATTTCCGCGCGGGCTCTTTCATTCAGTCAATCACAGCGTCCACTTCACTCTAGCGTAGATGAACCGCCCGTTCAGGCCGAACGTATTCACTGTATTGCTATACGGGAAAATTCTGCTGTTGGCGTTGATGGGTATCTGCTCGTCGGGGTACTCGTCAAACACATTGTTCGCCCCGAGTGTCAGCCGCAGCTGGCGAAAGAACGTATACGACGCGTTCACGTCGGTTATCCACTCCGGCCCGAATGTCTGGTCGAGGGCGCGGTTGGTCGGATTCCCGCGGAAGCCTACTTCTCCCCAACGGGCAGTGTGGATCGTTCCCGTGAGATTGCGATAGGTGTGATCCAGCGTCAGGTGGAGCGTGTTGTGGGGCTGACCAACCTCGATCCGGCCACGCTCGACTTCGTCGAACAGGATCGATGCCTGAGAGGCCAGCGCCGGCGGAGTTGCGGCAATGCGCGTGACCTTGCTCCTCGTCTGATTGTAGCCACCGGTGAACCGTGTAATTCCGATGTTGCCGAAGTCCAGCGCGTAACGAGTTACCACGTCGAAGCCAACCGTCCGCGTGTCGATTGCGTTGGTGAAGTACCGCGCGCTTCCGACGCCTGGAAATCCCTGAGCCGCGAGAAAAGCCGTCATTGCCGCGCCGGTGAAGTTCCCGGAAAGAACGATTCGGTCGTCAATCGTGATGTGATAATAGTCGGCAGTCAGCGAGAGATTCTGCAGCGGCGCCAGCGCGATACCAATGCTTTTATTCACCGATGTTTCCGCCTTCAGTGGCTCAGCTCCGAGTGCCGCGGCAATGTCCCCCGAGGCCGGCAGGGTCTTGACTTCGACCGCGACGAGCCCCTGACCAAAGTTGAGGAAGTTCGTCGCCGTCGACGAGAAGAATGACTGAGCGAGAGACGGCGCGCGAAATCCTGTCTGGAAGGCGCCGCGAATTGCATAGCCCGGGTAGAACTCGAAACGGGCTGATGCCTTGCCGGTCGTGGTCGACCCGAAGTCGCTGTAGTTCTCGCTTCGACCCGCGAGTCCGACAAGCAGGCTCGGAAGCAGATTGGTCTCGAGGTTGAGGTACCCTGCGAAGTTCGTGCGAGTGTGGTCGCCTGCGTCACTTGGCTGGAAGCCGGCGAACACCTGAGCTCCCGGGGCAGGTTGACCGCCTGCGGCCGGCCCGTCGAGAATCTTCACACCACCATCGATGTACGAGCTGGGCTCGCCCGCTCTCACTCCATACAGCTCGTGTCTGAATTCGGCGCCGAGAGCGACGTTGAGCGGTGCCGCAAAGGCAGCGATCGGGAAGCCACGCACGAGATCGAGGTTGAGCACACCCTGATTGAACTTGAAGCCGCCCGCGTCGAACTCGGTGGGGCTTGAGTTTCCCATCGTCGCGTTGTTGGTGTTCGTGATCTCGAAATCGAAGTTGTTGTGCCCGTAGGTTCCGCTCAGGTCGTAGTTCCATCCGGAGATGGGACCCTTGATGCCTATCGTGCCGGCGTAGTCGAGAATGTCACTGTTGATGAAGGGGAGGAATCCGTTCGGCCAGATGGAGCGGACCGTGTTGTTGCCGTTCGGCAGTCGCCAGTTCCCGGCGCCCTGCCCGTCTCGGTGGGACGTGCCACCGAAAGCATAGATTCTGGAACCGTTCGACATCTGCGGCATGTTGGCGTTGAGCATGAACCCGATGTCCGTTACCAGCGCATCGCCCTGCCGAAAATGATTCTGGCCCACAAAATTCGGGTCCGTGTTGCGTGGATCTCCCGCAAAGTATTGAGTGCGCAGATCGGGCAGCGACCGATTCGTCGAGCCGCGATGCTGGTACTGTCCTGTGACGTGAAGAAATCCTCCGCCCGTGAAATTCCTGCCCGTGTTGACATCGAATTCCGTGACGTCGCCATCGGTGATCCGGGTGTCCTCCAACGCCGCGAGACTGCTTCTAAACGTCGTATCCTTCGGCTTGAGCGTCGTGTAGTTCGAGCCCAACTGGGCACCGATCTCGGTCGTCGGATCAGTCTTGAGAATGATGTTGATGACCCCCGCGATTGCGTCGGAGCCGTATTGTGCCGCGGCTCCGTCGCGAAGAATCTCGATCCGCTCGATGGCGCTCGAGGGTATTGCGTTGAGATCGACTCCTGTTGACCCGCGACCAAGGGTGCCGTTCACGTTGACCAGCGAGCTCGTATAGCGGCGCTTGCCATTGACGAGAACGAGAACCTGGTCCGGTCCAAGACCACGAAGCATCGAGGGCCGGATGTGGTCCGTTCCGTCGGAGATTGTCGGCCGCGGGAAATTGAACGAAGGCGCAAGCATCTGAATGACCTGGTTCGTCTCGATCTGCCCTGTCTGCTGAATCTCCGCCGGCGTGAGAACGTCAACCGGCACCGCGGAGTTGAGCACTGTGCGATCGGTGAGCCGGGTGCCGATGATGACGTTCGCGTCGAGTCGCACGCCTCCCTTCGTCAGGCGATAGTCGCGGTTCTCGACGAGCCCTGTGATGACGACTGTGTCCACCACCGGGGAGTATCCGATGCCAGTCACGCGAACGATCTGTGTGCCCGCCGATACAGGCAACCGGTATGTTCCGTCGCTGCGCGTCGCTGCACCCTGAAGAGTGCCTACGACTGCAACGCGCGCGCCGGCGATAGCCTCGCCCGTTGCAGCGTCAGTGACTCTGCCGGTGATTGCCTGCGCGCCTGCCGAAGAAGCGGCAATGAGGGACGCGGCGGCGGCAACGAGGACCGGGCGGAGACCCACCCGGCGGGGCGAATGCCGGAATGAGCTCTCGAGCGATTGAATCGACGGACGAAGTCTCTGGTACATTCGCACTCCATTGTGTGGGATCAACACGTTGAAAGCCTGCAACGCCGGCCAGGTACGGCCTGCCCCGCATCACAATGTTCAAC
>JALYJX010000324.1 GCA_030775065.1 Gemmatimonadota bacterium
GCGTGGGCTGCAACCGCCTTGAACACCGATGCCGACATCGCAAGCATTATCGATGACTCGCTCGCCTCCCGCATCGGCAAGTTGAAGAGCGAAGACAAGATGGCGCTGCGCGAGTATCTCTCGTCTCGCAATGTTCCAGTATTCGCTTTGCTGACAGACACGGCGCGGCAGAATGCCTCGACCATCCGGCTACTTGTGACTCGGGGCAACGGCGGCACGCCTGACCAGCTCGCGGAAGAGCTAGGCTACGACGCCAATAGTGCTGATCAGGCTTTTCTTGCTGACCCAGACGCTCCACACCGCGCAATGAGTGTCAAGGTAGCTGGGAGCCTGGTGCTGGAGAAAGCCTTTCCATGGTTGGATGAGCTTCGCGTCCGATACGAGAGAATCGTGGGTTACAATCCCCATCTGTGGTTGGACGGGCGGATCAGAGTACGCCATGGCACGGCAGAAAGTGAATTGAAGCGAGAGTTTTCAATAGCGATTGCTTTTGGCGTGTTGCTTCGCACGAAGAGCACCGCGAGGCCTCAACTGCTCGCGGAATGCTTCACTTCTCGACTGGAGCGCGAGGCGACGAAGTATCTGAGCGACGGAACGGTCGCCATCCGCAATAGAAGGCTGTTCGTATTAACTGAACTGGTTCCTGAAAGTGCACTGACTGGGGACGGCAAGATCGAGTGGAAACTCGGACCTGAACCCTTCCTAGAGATTCCCGGACCCGGGGACTATGGGGCGGCCTATGCCGCCTTCCTCCAGCGCCCAATTCTCATGCAGAACGCGAAGCTGATGAACAAATGGCTTGGTGGTGTCACAAGACGTTGGGAGAAGGGGCAGGAAAGTCCCACTCTCGTTGTTCCAAAGGGCTTCTCGCACGAACGCGCGAACAGGTTTCTAGAGCTTCTCCCCGACGCCATCGCACCCTTGGAGGCCCTCCATAGGCAACTGCAGGACAAGCCTAATCCGTCAGCTTCAGAAGGCGCGACCAAGGACATCCTCGCTTGGGTTTTAACTGAGCTCAGTCGCGAGCAGACGGAGCTCCGAGCAACCATAGACGAGTCCGTTCTCTAGGCTCTGTGCAAAGGATGCAGAGGCGCGGGCTCGTTATCCACGTCAACACCGGTGACGCGCCACGGCAGCCGGAGATAGCAGTTGTCATTATTGTTGACAATTCAGGGTCGATGTTTGGTGAGAACCTTACTGCAGTACGTGCTGAGGTAACCGAGTTTGTCCGATACCTGCCGGAGCAGTCGATGATCGGCCTGATCGGGTTTGGTTCAAAAGTGGAGGTTGCAATTCCTCCGACGATTCATCGTGAGTTCGTTCGCGACAGGCTAGCCGAATTTGAGGGCCAGGCAGGAAGTACGAACCTCTACGACGCCATCGCGGAAGGTTTCCGCAGTTTCGGCGACTTGGATCGGCATCGATACCTTGTTGTCTTGACCGACGGAGGCGACACTGGTTCATCCAGAACGCCGAATGAAGTTGCCGATGACGCGATTCGCCATGGCGTGAGGATCATCACGGTCGGCGTAGGGAAAGTTGACGAAACCTCCCTGCAGAAAATCGCTGCCCGTACGGGAGGAAGGTACTTCCATATTAGTGAAACCACCGGCCTTCAGAAGGTCTTCCTCGACGCACTCACTACGATTCTCTCCGACAGCGAAAAATTGCGCTTGCGACCAGAGCTCGAGCGGCTGTTAGGCGAATCGAGCCAAGCGCCTGAGCTCGACGCTGGCTGGACGTTACACCTTTCGCTCGACCAGTGGGAATCCTCCGAGATTTGGGAAGACGACTCTCACTTGCGTTTTCCTGAACCCGCAATTCCGACCGTCGCAGGCCACTCGACAGGTTTCGCCACCTGGCGGGCGACCTTCAGGACATCCTTGGCTCGCCGACTACGGGCACAGTCCGCAGCACTTACGGACTTGCGGGTTGATCCGCACCTCGATGTCTTGGTCGCCGGCTGGCTGCACGACCCGGCATATCGCGCTCTGTCGCCGAGGGTAGTTGAGACTTTGCTGGAGGTGCGGGATGAGCTTCGGCACATCGTCACAGGGAACCTCAACATTCTCCTGTTACCACTGACACACGCCTTAGGGGAGCGACTTCCTAAGGTGGCCGACCAGGCAAGCTGTTTTGCTTGGCTTGGCAGCACGGTAAACCGTGCAGCATCAAACTGTTCTATCGCAGTCTTGCCAATAGGGGAGCGAAACCAGGATGCTGAGGCGAATCCCGATGGCTTTGCGGGGCTCGGTGAAGATGCAATCATAGGCGCTGCGGCAAACGTTATTCGGTGTCTGCGGTTGGCTCCATCAGTTGTATATGACACTGCAACATGGAACGACACACACGGTCAACGCGCGATACACGCTGGAGGCACAGCGTCCATCGGATTTTCGAAACACTCTGCCATACGTCGGGACGCCGCGCGACGAATGCGAGTCGCCATCGAGCGCATCCTTGAGCCGCGTGCTGAGCCAGCTCTGCCAATGACGACTGCAACAACCTTCATGGCAGCCGAGCGGTTCTCGTTCTCTAATCTGCATGAGCAGTTGCTGGCGCCGCTGGATCAGAACGATCCTTGGACGGGACTTGTGTCCGTTCGCCTCGATCGCACGAATTTTTGGCCGGTGCCGAGGGATGGTGATACTGCAGAGTTTCTTAGCCGGCTGCCGGCCATGCTCAGCAACAAGGCCTCCGAGTATCTGTACTTGAAGCAGGAGGCGCTTCTTCGAATTGTGGAGCGCCGGCTCGCGAGGCGACGACACGAGATACTTGCGAAGATCGAGTCGCGGGTGGACGGCCTTCTTCGTGCGCGGGAATCTGGCGGGCTGGACAACGCACGAGCGTTTCTTCAGGAGCTAGTAGGCCTCTTACGAGAACAGGAGAGAGAGATTGGCGACCTCGATCCGGCAAGCGTCGACTGGCGCGGACTGAGGTTATTCGAGGTCGATTCCACCAGGAGTGGGCACCTTAGCCGTAGTGTGGCACACGAGAAATTCGAGGCTGCTCTGCGCCGCCGACCGGAAGCGCGCAGTTTGGCCGTACGCGTAGGAGGAATGGCCCTCGCCGCTGGTTTGGTTGCCCGAAAGTTTTTCGAAAACGGTAGCCTCTCCGCGGCAGGAGGTGCCTTCGATGCCTCGGTTGTCGCGGTGCTGATGGCGCTGTTTGTTGGCTTTCTAGGCGCCGTTTATTGGTTTCACGCTTGGCAGCGCATACGACTCACCCTCTATGCCCTTCTCGACGCTATCGAGAGCGATGCGAGGGCTGTGGCTGCGGCCTCCTATCTTCGCACCCTCGCACGTTTTTATGGCGTCGTTCGCGGTTGGATCGGTGATGTCGACAAAGTAAAGCTTTGGGATGGCCGGCGGCCTCTCGCCGAGAGTGATTATTCCGAGCGCGAGCGTCTGGCCCACCTCGAGGAACGGCTTCGAGATCTCCTACACATGAGCACCCTCCGCGAGACGGCGGAATCGCCTTTTGCGAATCCGTTTGTGCTGGAAATTGGTGCCAGACGCGATCCCTTGAATCCTCGATCCTTTCGCATCGATGCGGCCCGATGGGATACCGACTCCGGGCGGGAAGCCTTGCCAGTTCCGGTCACGGGTTGGCGTGTCATCTGTCGCAGGGTGAGAAGCGAAACCCTTGAGGAGTTTGTCGAAAACAACAAAGATCGATTGGCGTTCGTCGAGAAATGGTGGGAGGCAGAGGAAGCCGGCGCAGCTGCAGAGTTTGAGGAAAGGCATCGTATCAGTCGCCATCTCGGGGGGATCGAGTCACGCGATTTCGCTGCATTGCTACGAGTGCTGGAGAAACAGGCATATCCGGCGGTGCCCTTGCGAGATTCGGCCAAGCCTATAACGGCTGGCGACTATTGGCTCTCTTCTGCCGGCGAATTTGGAAAGCTCTCTGAGAGCATGACGAGGGCCAATCAATCCTCGGAGTTGGCCGCGGCGAAGGTCATCGGCATCGAGGCAACGTGGCACTGCTCACTGCTGAGAATGAGCCGAGTTGAGCTTAAGGAGTGCACCGACTGGTGGTTCTTTCACAGAGCGTGGGCGAGCTTGAGCGTGCCAAACAGGAAGTCCGTGCTCGACGAGTGGCACAACTCAGGTGGCTGGATCGACTACACCACAGGCGCGCCGCTGCTTGCCGAGGAAGAAGACCGTCGGCCCGACGTCCAGATGGAGGATTCCTCCGAGCTATGACGGTTCGAGACCTTTTCCGGGGAAGTCGGATTGCTGGTCTCTGCTGGGTGGCCGCGCTCATCTGGCTTCCCGCGTATCTCGCCGCCCGCCTGGCATTTCCCAACGGGCTCCCACGCCTGCCAGGGACGATTGGATGGGCGGTCGTCGCTTTCGCCGCGTGGATCGCGATCGCTGCGACTATCGTACTGACCTTTTGGGTGCAACAAGGACCCGAAGACATCGATTTGGAGAATCCACGAGGGGCTGCTCGGCTTTCGGCCTGGGGTCGCCGGACTGGTATCGC
>JALYJX010000325.1 GCA_030775065.1 Gemmatimonadota bacterium
GATCGCGACCTCGGCGCCGCGGTCGCGCAGCAGCTGTGCCGTCGCGTATCCGATACCTGAGCTTCCGCCGGTTACAAGAGCCTTTGCTGTTTTCAGATCCATTGTCTCCGCTCCCTAGTGAGCCAGACACTCGCGCACTTTCTGCACGAATGTCGTGACGTCGTCCGTAGTCGTATCGAATGAAGCCACCAGCCGCACTTCCGTGGTCCCTTCGTTCCACACCTGAAACCAGAGCTCGTCCTGCAGTCGCGCGACATGCTCGCGCGGAAAAATCGCAAATACCTCGTTTGCCTCGACTTTCTGCGTCAAGGTAATTCCGGGAATTCGCGCCAGCTGCTCGCCGAGCAGCGCAGCCATTCGATTGGCGTGTGTAGCGCTTCGCAGCCACAGATCATCCGTGAACAGCGCGTCGAACTGCGCGGCGATGAACCGCATCTTCGATGCAAGCTGCATTGACTGCATCCGGCGATACTCAAAATCCTTCGCCAGGCTGCCATCGAAATACACGACAGCCTCGGCCGCGAGTGCTCCATTCTTGGTTCCGCCGAACGTGAGCACGTCCACTCCCAGATCGCGGCCCATTTCCCTGAGTGGCCGTCCGAGCGAAGCCGCGGCGTTTGCAAGCCGGGCCCCGTCCATGTGCAGCCGCATATCGTGATCGTGGGCAAAATTGGCGATCACCCGCACTTCGTCGGGCGAATAAACCGTCCCGTATTCAGTCGCCTGCGAGATGGACACCGCACTCGGCTGTGCGTGGTGCTCGTTGCCCAGATGGTGCAGATGCTCGGCGATTCCTTCCGGCGTGATCTTGCCATTCGGCGCTGGAACGACAAGCAGCTTGCATCCGATATGTTTTTCCGCCGCACCGCACTCGGATGTATGGATGTGAGCGGTGCTCGCGCAGATCACCGCGTTGTGGGGACGTGCAATACTCTCGAGTCCAATGACGTTGGCGGCCGTGCCAGTGAAGACAAGAAACACGTCATCGGCGCCGAGCGCGTCGCGGAGCTTCGCGACAACGGATTTGGTGTAAGGATCCTCGCCGTAGGACGGCGCGTGCCCGACATTGGCTGCCGCGATTGCCGCGATGATTTCCGGGTGAACGCCCGCCCAGTTGTCGGATGCGAGCGCTCGACGCGGCTTGGCAGTGGGCATCGCGAACCTTACGCAGGCACGGCAGCGCGGGCAAGAAATGATGTGTGATTCATCCGCGAGACGAAGACTTGCGTGAATAGCGCCGCTTCAATGCGCCCCACCGCCCCTTCAACGAAGCTTCGCCCGCTCCAGATAAAACGTCGTGTTGTCACGAGCCGCGAGATAGACAGCCCCGTCCGTACCAAACCCGACAATCGTTCGGTTCTCCGGAATCTGCACGCGATCGATGAGCTCGCCCTTCTGATTGAGAACGTCGTAGACTGGCCCGCCGGGAATCGCTTTTGTCGGGATTGTTCTGATCCAGAGGTTGCCTTGCGTATCGGCACGCACGGATCCCGCAAAGAACGGCGGTTTGTAGTCAGGCAGCTCGCTTGCGGGAACGAAGTTCATCTGCATGCCGGGACCGGCGGCGCCACCAGGCCCGGTGATTCTGACATTACCACCTGCCCCGGGAGCAGCCCCACTGCCCGGCCCGCCGGGTCCTCCACCCGGTCCACCGCCCGGGCCACCGACGATTACCATCTGGGGGCCGGCACCCATCATCGCACCAGCCATCCCCCCTAATCCAGCCATGGTCGCATTCGGACCAAGCCGCTCTCTCGCCGCCTTGAGGGAATCGAGGAACGCAACCTTGTCCTCATCCGTGAGGCGCTGCCAGTCGAACGGAACCTTCACCGCGGATGCGCGCGTGCCGTCGGCTCGCACAAAATCAACGTGATAGTCGCGGCCGCGCACGAAGGCGACGGTGCCATCGGACAGCACTGCCCAGTCATCCACAACCGGCAGCGGATTGATCTGTGACGTCGCAGTGACTCGTCCATTGTCGTCACGCGTGACATCGAGCTTCACTTTTGGCGTCTTGATAAAACCGAGCGTGTCCATCTTCCGCGACGTCAGATCCATTCTTACAATCGCCGCGGAATCTGGAATCTCCGGCAACGTGAATCCTCCGCCGGGAGCGATGTTCGGCCGCCGGAGATTCGGAGGAGCCCGATAGATCAGCCGTCCTGATCCATCGAACGCCGCGCCACCCACGCCCATGTTCGCAAGCATCATCGCGTCCTGGGAACGCGGGACAGACATCACCCGTGCGACTTTCCCATTCGGATCGATCACGAGCATCGAGAGCGACATCGGATCGGCGAAGATCGTCGAGTCGCTACGGTATGTGATGAGTCCCCCGATGCGCCCGCTGAAAGCGCTGGCCGTCGCGCTGGTAGAATCGGCGACGACCGTGAATGTCTTCAGCATCGGATCGAACAACAGCACGCGCCTGTTGTTGTTGTCGTTCACGAACACCCGTCCGTCGGGCAGCGGGCGGATTCCCGCAACCACGGAAAGCGCTTCGGTGGATTTGGCGGTGACCGGCCCCAACTGACGAATGGCCGGCCGCTGCTGAGCACTCGCGGCAGACGCGCATGCCGCGACGAGAACCAACGATCTAAAAATTGCTCTGGATGTCATCTTCGACTCGATGGTGGATGATTGTCCGTATGAACATGTCTTAATGCCGGATTACCGTGATGGTACCGCCGGCGCCGGCTGCGGCGCCGGCTGCGCCCGCGACGAAGACATCGCCGCCCGCGAACACGGGACCGCCTGCACCAAACCCTGAGCTGCCCGTGAACGTCGCCGTGCCCGAGCGAATCGACGCGAGATACCTGGGCTCGAGATAACTGGCGATGAGCGGCGGAAGCCTGCGGCGCTGCTCAGGCGTGAGCAGGTCTTTCACCGTCGGCGCGATCTGCATCAGCAGGTCCACGCTTGCTTTGCGCGCCTGCATGTACCGGTCGTAGGCCACGCTGCGGTCGTAGTACTTCGGCAGCTCGGCGAAGTACTTCGCAACTGGAGTCCAGATCGCATCGGTCTGAATCGTGTAGGCTCGATTGAGTCCCGCGATGTTGTCCGCTTGTACGCTGGTCAGCTTCAGACTGTCCTGCTGCCTGAGGATCGTGCTCATCGGATTCGGAATGCTGCCGGTCCCGTAAATCGCCTTGAGGAGCTGCTCGGGCACCTTGTTTCCTTCAGTTCTTCGGCCGCGGTCGAGCTGCTGGGTGAGAAGCTGTCGCTCGCGCGTCGGGCCAACGTCAAACCGCAGCATCGCGGTAAGTGTGACCGGTGAACGGAAGCCGCCAAGCGCCCGGTTCGTCGCCCCGAACCTCTGGTTGACTTCATAACGGTAGCGCTGAGTCGCCTGATCGAAGCCCCTTACATATAGAAGGGACTGATCCGGGAACGCGGGCTGGCCCCACCCGCGGAGATTGCTCGACCCATGAGCCAGCAGGTCGGCCGCGCCCAGGGGATTCGTGAGCTGTAGCGAAAGAGTCGCGCGCTGCGGCATCCGGACCTTTGCCGGATTGAATGAAATCGACATCGACGCGTTCGAGATCCATGGGCCCTGGCAGCTGTTTCGCGTTGCGAGAAGCCCGACCTGACCCGTAAGGCAGTCGCGCGCGACGTCGGATCCATTCTCGAGCAGGGAAGTCATCGCCGATGCGAGAGCAGGATCGCTCGCGTTGTTGGGATCGAACACGAACGCGCGATCGTTCTGAAAGCCGTCGCCGTTCACGTCGCCGGCGATCATCGGTGAGAACGGCGTTCCGGAGCGGAACGAACCAAACCAGTTCACACGAACGAAATCGAAGAAATTGTATCCGAGGTTGTAGACGAGCTGATGCCGCGAATCCATCGAGGCCCTTCCCCACTCCGTCGCCAGCGGATTTCCGGTCGTGCTGCTGAACCCTCGGAACTGCTCACGCACGTTCGAATAGACGTAGGAGAGTCCCCATGTGAGGCTCGAGCTGAACGTCGTCGGTGCAAGACGGAAAGTGAGCTGCCCGCTGCGCGACTCGAGATCCGATCGGAGCTCCGTCACGCGCGCGTACCTGGGCGTCACGCGCGCGTCCTGTGACGCGTTCGCACCAGTTGCCGAGACAATGCTCGTCGGTCGTACGAACACCGGTCGTCCCGCTTCGTCCGCCAGCGTAAACCGGGTGACGGGATTGAAGTTGAGGTCGACATTTCCCTGCTGGTTCAGATTGAGCGAAACCGTCCCGTCCACTGTCGCCGAGAAGCGATTGCCGAGGATTGGTCCGTTCCATTGCAGATTCGAGCGAACACTCCTGGGCGCCGAATAGTTGTCGGCAAAGAGCGTCACGTTAGGAGCGGCATTGGAAAACACCGATCCTGTCGTCCCATCGGCACAGCGTGTTGGAATTGTAGAAGGATCCGCGGCGTATTCCTGCCAGTCAGGAGCAGGGGCGGCCAACCCAACGCACGTCAGCTGCTGGATTGCGCCGGGCAGGCCGGTGTTGTCGATCGC
>JALYJX010000326.1 GCA_030775065.1 Gemmatimonadota bacterium
GCCTTGCGCGCCTAGGCGATGCTCTGGTCCGTTTGGCCGCTGCCAGAGAAGCTCATTCTGTGGTTGCGCGCGCAGTCCACCGGGTGCGAACCGCAGGCGGTCAAAAGCGGATGGATGTGCTGACGGACGAGACGAACCTGTCTATGCGGCAACTCGAGCGTGTATTTCGCGAACATGTTGGGCTCAGCCCAAAAACATACTCCCGGTTGGTGCGCTTCGACGGCGCTGCTCGCGGGATCCACGCTCGCGGGACTTTATCTTGGACGCATTTCGCACTGACACATGGCTACGGCGACCAGGCTCACTTCATTAACGACTTCAAAGAGTTCGCTGGGGTTACGCCTGCGCAATTTGAGGCCGAGCTGGCGGCCGGCGAGCTACGGTCTCACTAATCGGTGCGGGCGTCTCTGAGCTTGCCAGAACAGCACCCGAAGTGCCGTCTAACAATCGGATGAAGCTGTCGAGGCGCGCACCATCCGCGTGCATTCATTGATCTCACCGCGCCTCGCAGCTTATCCTTGATACGTTAGGCGGACTTTTCGGTCGAATGTAGAGCTGACAGTTATGAGATCAACATCAGCGTTTTGAATGAGAATTTTAAGACTGGCTGCTCTCGATCTCGCTGCAGCTGTCGCGCTTTCGATGGTTGCTCTCGTCGTTGCCGGCTTTGTTCACCAAGCAACGCCCGATTGTTACACGTGTGGCGCCACTGTTGGCAGTACTGTGTTCTTTGCCGCCTTTTTCGCCCTGCAGCCTGCGCTTTGGCCGCAGGGTTACAGCCGAGTACTGCGACGGTAGGCTTGGTTGCGAGGAACGATGGTAGGGGTGGCACTCTACGTTGTCATGGAGTTCGCGGGAACTGCGCTTTTTGGCTCTGGTAGGACCGAAGGGCTGACGCTAGCCTTTCTGGCTAATATTGCTGGGCCATTGGCGGGAGCAGCGTTCTGTCGAAAATGGCTGCACTCGAAGGGGAAAAGTCAGCCGATCGTCCCACCAACGTCGCCCGTCTAAATCGTCGACTGGCGATCGGGTCGGTTGCTTGCGGTGACCACGATCCTGTATTTATCAAGCGGCCGAAGTAGCTGGTGCACGGGTAGATTCTCACAAGTCGATGGATTTGTCCCGCAAAATTACCCGGTCATTCTGCGGCCACATTTGCCCTCATGGAACTTCAAAACCTTAAAGGTGCTTTCACGAGGTTCCCCCATATGGACGGTCTAACTATCGCGGGCGTTGTGTTAATCGCAGTCGGGACATTGCTGGTTGCACAAGCGGGCCAACGAGACACAAAGAAAATCGCGCGAAAGCTCGACGAATTCAAAGCGGCACTTACGGAGGCTAAGCGCGAAACATCACCAGCGGCACCCGCCAAAGAACGAATCGCCGACATCGAACGGGACTTCGATTCCTGGGCTAAACGGGTTCTCAACAACTCAGAACAAATCAACGTTGAGGTCGAACAAAGCAAAGCGCGCGCGGCGCGCTTGGAGCTAGATATAAGTGATCAGCTTAGGGACCCTTACGGGTATTTCCTAAGTGCTCTTCGGCGTGCGATTGGGGCATATAACAAGCAGGCAGGCACGGCTGCGATTATCGCGCACATTCCCGAACTACCCGTCAATTTCTTTTCCGCAGAAGGCCGCGCGTACCGTGGTAGAGTGCAGTTTAGGGAAGACACATACTGGGAGATTGCGCTATCACCCATTCCTCCGCAAGCGAGGCCCTTCGGAGGAATACCATCACTTACTATTGCACTCTTCGGAACCAAAGCCGGCCCGTCCGACGGCAACTTTTCGTTGTCCATGCTTTCAATCGGATCGAGAGAGGTAAACGTGAGCCTGACGGGGACAAGGTTGCCAAAATTAAAGGCACTGGATACCTCCACCCATCTGTCGTTTAGCTATAAGAAAGACTTGGAGGAAGCTGCTCTTCAACTCATCGAAGCACAGCTTCATGACCTCGCGACGAGGAAGCCCGTCTAGAGCAGTATAGAACTTCATGATCACCGCGAGCAGCCTAAGGGCCGACTTTATCGCGCGGCACTCCCGCAATCCCTTACGGTACTACTCCCCCGTTTATTCAGCTTGAAATCCTGCCGCCGCTCTCCCAGTGACATCACAACATTCGCTCGGGAATGCGTCCTAACACTCGCTGAAACTGACAAGCGATTCAATGAAGTTCGCTTCGCTCGCATTTTATTGTATTCGCTTGCAGCTTAGCTAAAGGCGTTATGCGTCGTTCTTGCCTTACTCGTCAAGGAGATAATCGTGGCCATGCGATTCTGCCTTAGTTTGTTTTCCGCTCTCGCCATAACCATCGGCTGCAAGTCGACCAAAGCCCCGGATTGTATGGCCGACGTAACTCGCACCAAGGTACTGACTGATTTCTATGCTCGAACCAACCTTGTCGTGGGCGGCGTCGTACCCAAGACCCAATTGATAACCTCAAGGAGATGGGGGTCGATGTCACGTGGCGGAACGGCGAGCTCTACCTAAAGAAGGATGGTCAGGCAAAGCGGGTGTTTCTTTCGGAAGTACGACCAATCGCGATTGATGAAAAAGTTGGCATGTTCCAGTGTGCGGCTACGGCCAATCAGGCGTTGTCAGGCGAGACGACGTGGTGAAGTCTGAGGTGCGATATCGATCTGAGATCGCCGACGCCGGTAAGACGCACATAGTGACGCTTGAATCTATCAATCCAAGGTAGGCGGGCGCCTCTTTCCGGTAGTGGGGGAGCGGGTGCGCCGTGTAACACTCGCTGAAGTTGACAAGCGATGTGAGGTTGCTCGTTGCGCTCACGATTGTATGTCTCGCTTGCACCTTAGCTTAGTGCGTTTGTACGGCTTACTCTGAGGGCAAACCATGGTTGATCTTGGAACTACCGTAGCGACGATCAAAGCGATTGCCGGCGTAGCCAAGGATGCCGGCAAGATCGACCTTTACAATGACATCATAAACCTGCAGCAGACGATCTTAGAACTCATTGCTGACAACACGAAGTCGGTTGAGACTAACGCGCGGTTGACCCGCGAGGTTTTGTCGTTACGCGAACAACTCGCATCAGCTCAGGCGCAGCTTGAAACTCGCGACGCGTTGGTTTTCCGAAATGAAGCGTACTGGAGGCCTCAGGAGGGCGAGCCGGACGAGGGGCCTTTTTGTGCGCGTTGTTATGACGGCGAAGGTAAGGTTGCGAGAATGACCGATCGAGGAAATGGGTATACATGCTGTGTCGTCTGCAAGCATTGTATTGGTCGTGGAGAAGGGTGGGCCACACTACGAAAGTGAATCGAGTCTTGCCCCTCGAGCTAGGTGGTTGCGCGCCTCCGCCGCATAACACTCGCTGAAGCTGACGGCGTTAGACCGATTCACATCACATGACACGCCCCGGTAAGCAGCGAGATCGCGCGCCGCAATTCCAAGATATCGTGAAGCCCTTCGGGGCACGCATCATCGAGTTGATGCAGAGCTTGCAGGTTCTTCGTGATTCGATCGATGGTGTAGGCGCAGCGAAGCCGTATCAGATGATCCCGCTATACGGTCAATTGCGCGCCTTACTAACGGAAAAAACAAAGCGGAATACTCCGCTGCTCTTCGACATCGCCGGACAAGTCAACGACGAATTAGATATCTATGCGATGCCGAGTCCTGAAGGCATTGACCTTCCCGGAGAATTGCAGGAGAAGCTTTTCGCACACCTAGCGGGGTTTCCCGTCGGGCTCCACCGTTCTCTACCAAAGCAAGACTTAGTCACGTTGAAGAGTTTCTTAGAGAGACCCGTCTATTTGCTACGTGGTCGGAAGCACACGGGCCGCTCTATCATCGACTTGTTTGCAGAAAAGGCGGGAGGATCCCACTACGCGAGAAAGGTTACGCATGAAGAAGCGGAGCTACTTTCATTTAGCCTACTCGGAGCCCCACTCCTCAATTCATCGCTGTTGCAACTCGCCGAAGTTACCCTGGCGCTCGGCCAACGATTGCTCCGGCGGATAAGTAAGTTCGATTTTCACATCGTGGTATTTGCGCCAAGACAAGAAGTGAAAACACCGCGGGTGTTGCTTGATAGCCAATACCCCGAAAGCCCCGCGCGGTTTGTTGTGTCGTTTCACCCCGGAATGAAGCTCGGATTTCACGCGGTCGGGATTGACGGATCAAGAGCTTCCGTTGTGAGCGATCGGGAAATCGCTTGGCCTGCCATGCACTACTTCTGGATTTCAACGGAATTGACGGACCAATTGCAAACCACACTGCGAATCACAATCGACGGAGTAGACACAGTAACACGAGTACTACCTTTCCCTCTTTTTATCCCGAATACTCTGGCTGATTTCGACACTTACTGGAACCGAAGTCACGAAGACGCTGAGGCGGGCGGAACTTTTGGACTTGCCGAGATCGCAGCGACGGGCGGAGACCAATCGGCAACGGAC
>JALYJX010000327.1 GCA_030775065.1 Gemmatimonadota bacterium
ACATGGGCGTGCTCGAGACAAAGGTGAAGGTTGACGAGACCGACGTATCGCGCATCGACCTGGGGGATTCCACTGTGATTCAGATCGACGCATTCCCCGACACGACGTTTGTCGGCCGCGTGACGAAGATCTCGAACAGCTCCGTCAAGGCTGGCGGTGCAGGCGGAATGGGCGGAAGCACCACGGATCAGGCGATCGACTACGAGGTGACGATCCAGCTTCTCAATTCTCCACCGTCAACGCGGCCCGATTTTTCCGCGACTGCCAAGATCATCACCGATACCCGGCGCAACGTCATCACTGTTCCGATCATCGCGCTGACAGTGCGCGAGCCTGAGCCCATCGCGAAAGGCGACAGCGGCGCGGTGATTCTCGGTCGGACCAAGGCCGAGGTGAAGGAAGTCGGGAAGAGGGAGTCAGAAGGCGTGTTCATCGTCGGTGCGGACAACAAAGTGACCTTCCGCCCCGTAAAGGTTGGTATAGCAGGCGAGAAGTACTTCGAGATCGTCGGTGGATTGAAGGAGCGGGAAAAGATTGTCGCCGGCACTTATCAGGCGATCCGGGATCTGAAGGACGGAGCCCTCGTCAAGCCGATGAAGGAAAAGGACACGAAGAAGTCCGGAGAGAAAAAAGCGTGACACCGGTAACTGAGGCGTCGCTGAGCACGACTGCGGAGCGACAGGCGGTAACCGCGACCGACGGTGCAGTACCCGGCGCCGACTGGGTGATCGTCACGCGCGGACTGAAGCGAGAGTACGATATGGGCGGCGAGATCGTGCGCGCGCTGCGGGGAGTGGACATTGCCATCCGCCGCAACGAGTACGTGGCGATCATGGGCCCGTCGGGCTCCGGCAAGTCGACCCTGATGAATCTCATCGGCTGCCTCGATACGCCCGATGCAGGAGAGTACTGGCTGAGTGGCGAGCTCGTATCGGCCAAGGCCGACGACGAGCTGGCGCGCGTTCGGAACAGGGAGATCGGGTTCGTCTTCCAGACGTTCAACCTTCTTCCGCGGGCGAGTGCTCTGCACAACGTCGAGCTGCCTCTCGTCTACGCCGGTGTGCCCGCCGACGAGCGGAAGCGGCGTGCGACTGCTGCCCTCGAGAGCGTCGGGCTGGCCGATCGCATTCACCATCGGCCGAACGAGCTCTCGGGCGGACAGCGGCAGCGCGTCGCGATCGCGCGCGCTCTGGTGAACGAGCCATCGATCCTGCTCGCCGACGAGCCAACCGGCAACCTCGATTCGGCTACGTCGGAAGAGATCATGAAAGTCTTCGAGGAGCTCGCGGCTAAGGGACAGACAGTCATCATGGTGACGCACGAAGCCGACATCGCAGCGCACGCGCGGCGCGTCGTCGTGCTGCGTGACGGAATGATCGCCAGCGATGAAAAGGCCGCGGACTATGCGGCCCGCATCGAGCGTGGCGAAGTTCACACTACTCACTAACCACTTCCCGTGCCGTTCGTGGACGCCATCCGCCTCGCGCTGGCGCAGATTCGCGTGCAGAAGCTGAAGAGCTTCTTCACGCTGCTCGGCGTCACGATCGGTGTGATGTTCCTCATCGCCGTCGTGTCGATCGTCGAGGGCATGGGCAGTTACATGGAGCACGACTTCGCCGCCAAGCTCTTCGGAGTGAACACGTTCGAGCTCCGGCGGCGCCCCGACTTCTCGAGCGGCAACATCTCCGACGAGACGTGGCGCGAGTGGCAGCGGAGACCGCGTATCCGCGACAGCGACATACAGCCTGTCGTCGAGGCATTGCCTCCGGGAACACTCTGGTCTGCCATGGGGCAGGACAACGTCGTGATGCAGTCGCCTTACTCCAAGCCGCGAACGCTCCTCGCCGAAGCGGTCGATGGCCAGTACTTCCAGATCAGAAGTCTCGAAGTCGCCAGCGGGCGTCTGATCTCCCCGCAGGAGTTGACTCTCGGAACGCCGGTGATCGTCATTGGCAAGGAGATCGGCGAGAAATTCTTCCCGAACCTTGATCCTATCGGGAAAACGCTCCGCCTCGGCGGCATGCCCTTCACGATTGTCGGTGTAGCGGTAGAACAAGGCTCCGTGTTTGGCATATCACTCGACCGGTTCGTGATCGGGCCGCTTCACTCTCCGCTTCGCCGTCTGGTCAACCCCGCGGGCGTGGTAGACGCAATCAAGATCAAGACGGCCCATCCCGCTGATCTCGTCGACGCACAGGAGGCGGTGCGCTCGGTGATGCGGTCGCGGCGCGGCCTTCGTCCCTCACAACCGGATAATTTCGCGATCGAGACTTCGGAGTCGGCACTGTCATTCTGGACGTCGATCAAATCCAAGCTCGTAATTGCCGGTGTGGTTCTGCCGGCCATCGGACTCATCGTCGGCGCGATCGTGATCATGAACATCATGCTCGTCGCCGTTGCTGAGCGAACGAGGGAGATCGGTATCCGGAAGGCGCTCGGGGCGCGCCGGCGCGACATCATGTCGCAATTCCTCGTGGAATCGGCGACGCTGAGCACCGTCGGCGCCGGCTTCGGCATCGCCCTTGGTATCGCGGTCTCGCAACTGATCGCCGCGACTTCCCCGCTCCCGGCGTCCGTTGCTCCGTGGTCGATATTCGCCGGCGTAATCGTCGGCGCGGGCGTCGGAATTGCCGCGGGCATCTACCCCGCGAGTCGCGCGTCGAAGCTGGACCCGATCCTGGCGTTGAGGCAGGAGTAATGAGTCTCTCGTCGAAGGTATTCAACATCACCGAGGGAATCGGCATCGCCTTCGACGCGATTCGCTCCAACAAGGTGCGCGCTGCGCTGACGATTCTTGGCGTGGCCGTCGGTGTGTTTGTCGTTGTCGCGCTTTCGGCTGCAATCCACGGAATCAATGCCAGCGTCGCAAAGGATCTGGAGTCCGCGGGACCTACGAGCTTCTTCGTATATCGGCGACCGGCGGCGCTCGCATCGGTCTGCGACGGCACCGATGAGACCTGTCCCGAGCGACGGAATCCCGCGTTGACCATGGCCGAGGCGGAGGCGATCGCGCGGCTCCCCGAAGTGCTGGCAGTCACTCCGCACGTCGGCGGGAACGCGCGAATTCGTTACAAGGATCGTCAGTCGGAGAGCGTTGGCCTGGACGCTTATTCCGCGACGTGGCTCGACGTGGAGGGAGGCGACATTACCGCCGGCCGGAATTTCACGTATGCAGAGAACACTACGGCAGCCCGCGTGGTGGTGATCAACGACAAGCTCGCCGAGCAGTTGTTTCCCGGCTCCGATCCACTCGACAAGATGATCGTCATAAGCGGCGTGCCGTTCCGCGTGCTCGGGATCTATCACAACGTCGGGAGCTTTCTTGGAAAGCCGAACTCCTCGTCGGCCGGGAACGATCCGCGGGCGATTGTTCCCCTGGAGAGTGGAGTTCGCAACCTCGACATGTACATGCGGCGGCTCGATTTCACGGTCAAGCCGCGCGCGAGCGTGACACAGACCGAGGCAATCGACGCGGTGACGACGCTCATTCGCGCCGAGCGCGGGCTTCGTCCGGGTGCGCCGGACAATTTCGCCGTCATGACTTCGGACAAGCTCCTGTCGATCTACAACGGATTTTTCGGAGTCTTTTTTCTGGTGATGATCGCGCTCTCGGCCGTTGGCCTGATGGTCGGCGGCGTCGGGGTGATCGCGATCATGATGATCAGCGTCACGGAGCGGACGCGGGAAATCGGCGTGCGAAAGGCTCTCGGGGCAACGCGATCGACGATTCTCTGGCAGTTTCTCGTCGAGGCGGCGACGCTCACCTGCATCGGTGCGGCGGTCGGCCTCATCGGCGGGTCGCTAGTGGCCTACATGGTGAATCGCTTCACTCCGGTCCCCGCATCGACTCCGGCGATGGCGATTGTTGCCGCACTCGCAGTCAGTGCAGTCACGGGAATTGTTTTCGGCCTCCTTCCCGCCATTCGCGCATCGCGACTGGATCCGGTAGAAGCTCTGAGGTACGAGTAAGGTCTGGTAGATCAACTAGAGAAGACAAGCTACGCGCCAATAGCCAATCGCTGATTGCCGCTGCCGCCTGCGGAGATTCTGCACAGCCGGCGACTCTCTCATAAATTTGCCGCATGAATTTCGCTGACGTCCTCGCCACTGCATTCGGTGAGATAAGAGCGAACAAGATCCGCTCGTTCTTCACCCTACTGGGAATCATCGTTTCGGTGACGTTTCTCGTCGCTGTTGTCGCGATCATCCAGGGAATGAACGCCTACGTCAGCGAGAATCTGGCGGGTGCGCTCATCGGGCAGAACACATTTCAGGTGCGCCGCTCGCCGATTCAGCTCGGACTCTTCGACGACGAGGAGTTCCGAAGAATCCAGAGAAGGCCGAGGATCACCGAGGCAGACGCAGAAGCCGTCATCGCGGCAATTCCGGACGCCATAGCCATCGGT
>JALYJX010000328.1 GCA_030775065.1 Gemmatimonadota bacterium
GCCCAGAACTCGAGGAATATCGGCGTTTTGCCCACGTAGGAGCCGATATCGACCGGCTTCCCATCCAGCGTGCGGACGACGGCAGCAGGGGCGCGCTTGCCAACTTCGATGCCCAGATCCTGCGCGGCCAACGGGCCGGGGACGGTCGCAGCAGCAGCCAGCGCGGTCAGCAATAATCGAATTCCCGGTCTCTCCATGATTGAGTAATAGTCCGTAGTCCGCAGTAGGTTTCCCAATCCGCAATTAGTCAGCAATCAGCAATGCAATTGGTCCGCAATCCTGGATCCGCAATCAGAAGAGAAGTTTACCCATTTCGATCAGATAGTACTCCGCCACGCCGATCATCACGATCGCGAAACCCCGCTTCACCCATACCATCCAGATACCAGCGCGGGGTAATCGAGCTGCCACACCGCTGAACAAACCCACAGCGACAAGCAAAGCGCACATTCCCAGCGAGAAGCTGAACAGATAGAGGAACCCGAGCCCGGCGCGCTTTGTCATGGTGACCCAGGTCAGAACAGCAGCCATCACGGGTGCCGAGCACGGCGCGGCGACCAGTCCCGAAGCAGCGCCCATGACGAAGGCTCCTGAGAATCGTCCTGCCGTACCAGCTGACGCAGCGCGGTTGAGGAGCGCTGTCGGAATCGGCAGCGGGACTACGTCGAGCAATATCAGCGCGCCGATGACGAGCAGGTTCGCCATGCCGAAGTAGAGCCACGGGTTGGTGCTGATGGATCCGAAGATCGTCCCCGTGAGCCCGGCGATGACGCCGAGCGTGGCGTACGCGAGCGCCAACCCTACGACGTAGGTAAGCGTCAACAAAATCGTTCGCGATCTGGACGGCGCAGCTTCTCCCACTGCCTGGCCGCCGACGATCGCGGCTGTGATCGGGATCATCGGGTAGATGCACGGCGTGAGGCTCGTGAGCACGCCGGCGATGAAAAGCACCGGCAGCGCGATGAGCGGATTGGTGGAGAGCTGCCCCGTGATGCCCGCGAAGTCCATTGTCAATAAGGTAGCGCAGCCGCTGTTGCCGAACACAATGCCGATGCGGCTTCCGTATTGCGCACCTTAGATTTCCGATCCATGAAATGCCCCTGCAGGTCGTTGACGTATGACCGAGCGCGCCGAATCGCGAAAGCGGTCGCTGCGATCGCGTTTGCGACGCTTGCACTTCCCCTCTCCGGCAACGCGCAGCAGCGCGACCCGCTCGCGGGGTTTGACGCGTACGTCACGAAGGGAATGCAGGACTGGAAAATCCCCGGCCTTGCCGTTGCGATCGTAAAGAACGACTCGGCCATTTACGCCAGGGGTTTCGGCGTCCGGACTCTCGGGCGGCCCGAAAAGGTCGACGAGAATACGATTTTCGCCATCGCGTCGGACACGAAGTCGTTCACGGGCGTTGTCCTCGCAATGCTCGTCGACGAGGGGAAGGTCAGGTGGGATGCTCCGGTCACAACATATCTCCCGTGGTTTCGCCTCGCCGACGACTACCTGACCCGCGAGCTGACGGTGCGCGATCTCCTCACTCATCGAAGCGGGCTTGCGCGCGGCGATCTCCTATGGACGGGGGGCATGCCGTACTCGCGCCAGGAGCTCCTCCGGCGCGTACGCTACCTCAAGCCGTCATGGAGCATGAGATCGCGTTACGGGTACAGCAATCTGATGTACGTCGCAGCCGGGGAAGTCGCCGCCGCGGTCGAGCGGAAGCCGTGGGACGATATCGTGCGGGAGCGGATCTTCGTGCCGCTCGGCATGAGTTCCAGCAACTCCAGCGTGAGCAACCTCCCGCGTCTCCAGAACGTCGCGACGCCTCACGCGGACTTCGACAGCGCGGTGCGCGTCGTCAATTACACCGACACCTACAACATTGCCGCAGCCGGCGCGATCAACTCCAGCGTCGCCGACATGGCAAAGTGGATTCGCTTCCAGCTCGACAGCGCGCGTGTCGGAGGCAAGCGTCTCGTCACCAAGCGCAATTTCGTCGAGACGCACAGTGCGCAGACAGCGATGCGGCTCGATTCGGCATATCGCGCGTTCAATCCCTTCACTCACGTGCGGAGCTACGCATTCGGCTGGAATGTCCTCGATTATCGCGGCCGGGAGATGCTCTCCCATGCCGGAAATCTCTCCGGAATGGCGGCAATCGTTGGTCTTCTTCCGGAGGAAAAGCTTGGCATCGTAGTACTCTCGAATCTCGAGGGTAACGCGCTGCGCGAATCGCTCATGTACAAAGTCTTCGATCTCTTCCTCGGCGTCCCCGAGCGTGACTGGAGCCGTGTGGCGCTCGTCGAGAGGGCGTCGTTCGATTCGATCGAGGCAAAGAATCTTCGCGAAAAGACAGCTCGACGCGTAGCCGGGACGAAGGCGTCACTCCCGCTCGCGCGCTACGCAGGCGCGTATGCCGATAGCCTGTACGGACGAGCGGACGTGCGGATGGAGAAAGGACATCTCGTGCTGGCGCTCGCGCCGAAGCAGATTGGCGATCTCGATCACTGGCATTTCGATACCTTCAAGGTGACATGGCGCGACCATCGCGTCGGCTGGAACCTGGTTACGTTCGCCTTGAACACTGAGGGAAGCGTTGACATGCTTCGCGCCGACATTGGCGGGCTCCCGGAAGAGTGGCCGGTGATGAAGCGGCTTCCCGATGCAACCGCAGCGCAATCCGCAAACAGGTAAATGACGGCAGCGAACACGAGACAAACACCGGCGCGCGGAAGCGCCGAGACGAAAGCGGCGCGAACGAGAGCCGCCGCAAAAAAGACCGCGGAGACGCTGGAGGAGTACACTCCGTCCTATCGCGCCGCCGGTATCGCGGCGCTCGCCGTGTTCGCGCTGTACTTCATCACGATCGCGCCGTCCACCGCGATGTGGGATACCGGCGAATACATGGCCGCGGCAAAGGTTCTCGGGCTTCCCCATCCTCCCGGGAATCCCTTCTTCGTCCTTCTCGCGAACGTGTTCGGCCAGCTGCCGCTGCCGGGAAGCTACGCTCAGCACATCAACACGATGGCGGCCGTCTGCAGCGCCGCTTCCGCGGGATTCTGGTTCCTTGTCACGGAGCGCATTCTCGCCGGCTGGCTCGGCAAGGGGTGGCAGCGACTGACCGGTGCGGCGATCGCGACACTCATCGGCGCCACGGCGTTCACGGTCTGGAATCAGAGCGTTGTGAACGAGAAGGTCTACACCGTCTCGCTTCTGTTCTTCACGATCGTGTCGTGGCTGATGATCTCATGGACCGACGACCCCGACGCACCAACGGCCGATCGCAAGCTCGTACTCGTCGCTTATCTCCTCGGGCTCGGCTACGCCAATCACCCGGCCGGACTCCTCGCCGGACCCGCCGTCGTGTTCGCAATTCTCGCAAGGCGATGGCAGACGTTCCTCCGATGGAAGCTACTGGCCGTCGGGGCAGCTGTACTTGTCCTCGGAGTAACCCCATTCATCTACGTACCGATTCGCGCGGCGCACTTCCCGGTGCTCAACGAAGGGGAGCCGACGGGATGTGAGACGAAGCTCGAAGCCTCGTGCACATTCACCAGTCTCACGAAGCAGCGCTTGATGGACAACATCAATCGCGAGCAGTACGGGGAAAAACTGGAGCGCGGCGCCCCCTTTGTCGCGCAAATTCAGATGTGGTGGACGTACTTCGAGTGGCAGTGGCTGCGCGATCCGCACAACGAACGGGCGGGCTTGCAGGCTCTGCTCGCCGCACTCTTCCTCGTACTCGGTCTCATAGGAGGGTACGTCCACTGGTCGTATGAGCGGCGAACCTTCTGGTACTTCGGGCCGCTGATGTTCACGCTGACGCTGGCGCTCATCTACTACATGAATTTCAAGTACGGGTGGTCGCAGGCACCGGAGCTGGGCGACTCGGTGCAGAGGGAGGTGCGCGACCGCGACTACTTCTACATATGGAGCTACTCCGCCTGGGGCGTCTGGGCGGCGATCGGCCTCGTCTACATCTGGCAGTCGGTGGCGCAGATCATCGATCGCGATCCGAACGACAAGCCCGATTCTGTCGGATACGCAAGCCGGCGCGCGTGGATGTTGGCCACGCCGCTCCTGCTGTTAGCGTGCGTTCCTCTGGTGGGGAACTGGCGTGTGGCGTCGCACCGTGGGGAGACATTCACGGCCGACTGGGGCGCCGACCTGCTGAATTCCGTCGAGCCGTACGGAATCATCATCACCAACGGCGACAATGACACCTTCCCTCTCTGGTATTCCCAGGAAGTTGAGGAAGTGCGACAGGACGTTCTCGTTCTCGTCACCTCTTATCTCAACACCGACTGGTTCGTGCGGCAGATCATCCGCCGCCCGGTGAGGCCGTACGATGCGGCGAAAGGCCCGGCGATCTACCGCGGCCGCGAGTGGCCGATTCCCAAGGGCCCG
>JALYJX010000329.1 GCA_030775065.1 Gemmatimonadota bacterium
CTGTGACTGGGTTGATATGCGAACCTCAAAGCACTGGGAAACGCGCAACTCCTCGACATAACTGGACAGTAGCCTTTGGACTTTTTTGAAAGAACCTTCGAATTTGCTGAGCGCATACTGAATCTGGCTGACACGCCAAGGTGTGATGCACATGGCGGCCACCTTATTCGAGTCCAAGCCTACCGCTCGACTTCCATCTATCAAAAGGTCTCATCTCGTCGCGGCAAAAATGAGTTCGATCGGATCCGAGCTTCTCCTTTCGCTTTCTCCGGCGAGGTCGGCTAGCTGCCGTCTTCGCGACGCAATGGTTTTGAGAATCTCATGCTCCGAGAGCAGGAGGTCGTGCCAATTGCCGCTGCTTAAAGGACAACAGGGCAAAGAAACATCGGCTCACCAGGCTCTTATGTGTTCTTAGTGCATGTCGATCGTTCACATCGACCGCGCCAGTTACGCTTTGCTTGAGGATGCGGGCCCTCGCCAGACGTAAACAAAACGCTTTGCGATATCGAATAGAAGTATGATGACCGCAGGCACCACTATCGCGAACTTAACGACCTGACTCAGTATCCACAAAAGCGGCGTTGGCTTCGGCTCGATCGCAGCGAAGACCCACATCAGTCCGTAGTGCATGCCGAGGGCGGCCAATACAAGCCCAATGTCAATGAGGAGTGTAAGCGAGAATTCGCCTATTGCCGACCATTGTACACGTAGGGGCTCGTCATTGGAACCAGATTTAGATTCGGTTGATCGACGGCTACGCCGAGTGCGCGCAGATACGATAGCAGAAAACAGTGCAATTGTGGCCGCAGCAGCCGAACCGACACTTACGATGACCTCAGGCGTCATAATCGCCCAGCTCCGACACAATCATTCCAATCGAGCTAGTGGCTAGCGAAAGCCAAAAGAGGAATACTGATATTCGATACACTGACTCGGCATTACTCGAGCCACCCGTGGAAACTTCAGCGAAGTAATAGCTGCAAAATACGATCAGCAAGGATGCACAGCCCGCCACCACCAGATGAATAACAGCGAGTCGTCGCCCGCGACCAACAAGCTCGCCGAGAGCAGCGGCTGATAGCACGACCGAGACGAGTAACAGTTCCCCGTGTGATATTGCCGACTGCAAATCAATGGTCGCACCAGTGCGCGGGCTGAAAAGAACGAGACCAATTGGGCAGAGCGAGAAGAAAACGCTGAAAAACCAAAAGCGGATGAGCTTTAGGGCGACAGTCGAAGGCTTCCTCGGGTGACGTGAAAGGGCGGTACTCGAGTCTGTCAAGGTGCGCGTCGCGGGTTGCGAGGGAGCAGAAAATCTTTCCTCTGGTGCTCGAGAATGCCAGCCCCGGAACGACTTCCGTAGAGCTTCACTCTAGGGGCGGGGCGGCACCCCAGCCGCACACCAGCTCCCCACCGAAACACATCGACTTTGCAGCCCCGAAGCCGCTATTAGTCTCAGAGGTACGCGACAATTCTGCGATATGGAGGACAAACGACCGAATTTTATCAACTACCCGCACAGGAAAGGCTTCGGGTTGAAACAGCTGCGCGCAAGCTTCAGGAGCTTGCGTGGTCATATGTGTTGCCGCTTCGCATAATTGAACTTCTGACCGACCGAGAGGCTCACTCAAACACTGCGACCGGGTTTGCCATACGACTTGGGAATGACGTGTTTATCGGTACGGCGTGGCATGTTCTTGCAGAATATGTCAATCGGAAAGCCGAAGGACTTGACGTGATCTTAGTAGCGCGTGACACGCCTCTCGAGCCCCCAGACGTCGCCTTTGTCGACAAACCAAATGACATCGCTTTTCTCCGTCTGCCGAAGCACAAACTCCCGGAACTCGAAGCGGACGCCTACGACCCGGGGGATCGATGGCCGCCGCGGCGAGTCTTAGTCGATGACGTCGTCATATTCTGTGGATTACCGGGTTACCTGCGCGTCGAGTCAGAGAATAGCGAACTTCTTTTCGGTGACTTCTCCATTTGCCAGCCGGTGACCACTGTTGGCAGGCACCATTTTGTTTTGCATCTCGAACGCTCGAACTGGGAAAGTCTTGGTCGCGGGCCGCTGCCAGCGGAAGACCAGTTTCTGGGCGGGCTGAGCGGTGCACCGGTCTTTGTGATGGACGACCTTTCCTACCCGCTGGTTGGGATCGTGTCCTCGATAGGTAAAACAATGCCTCTGCTGTACGTTCAGTCTCTCGACCACCTTCCTCGACGATTCTGATTGAGAAGGAGCTTTGCCTTCCGGTATGCGCGGACATAAAAGTCGAATGGTTTCATTCTGCGAGAATAGACACTGCCTTTGTATCCTGCTCCGGTAGCAGGATCGCAAAACGTGTTCAAAGACCGACGTCGGATTGTATGTTGCGTCGCCCCCTCAGGGAGCAATATTGATTCGGCTTGTACCGGCCGCCCAGCGTGGGATGCAGAAGGTAGGGCTGACAACTATTGATCAGAATGAGCGACTCCGAAACACTCAAAGCTCTTGAGCTAATGATGGAGGATCAGGCGAGCCAAACGAAGGCCACTGCATCTCTACGATCATTAATCGAAGCTGGATCGTTGTATCAGACAGTCGGCCCAATCGAGTCGTTTTGGAGCCTGGAACGGATAATCCCGGATTCAGTCCGGTCTTACTGCCCAGTGTGTAAAGAGACCGAAGCGTTCTCGCAGGAAATTCATAAGATCAAGGGCCGTCGAGTATTGGACCCTGTACTGCCTGCTTCCGGCCGAACGCCCATTCAAGATGATGCTCTGATCGCTCCGCAAACGAGGGAAAAGGCGTCCGTCGCGCCGTCCGGCATCTACAGCTTTATGGGCCTATGCACGTACTGTCGAAAAGCGGACCTCGTTGTTGTGCTGCTCTATGATCAGCAGAAAAAGTCCGTGCAGAAGGTTGGCCAGACTCCACCGCCGTGGAAGAAGGCGACCAATGCTCTGATCGAGAAAGCTCTCGGCGACCGAGCTGACCTGCTCAGGCGCGCAAACGCGTTGATTGGAGAAGGATATGGAATCGGCGCATGTGCATATCTTCGTCGGCTACTCGAGGACGAAATCGATCCACTGATGGATCAGCTGATTGAGTTTCAGGAGGCTATAAGTGCGAATGAACGCCGGATAGAAGAGCTGCAGCTCATCAAGGCGGGCCGCGACTTTTCCGCTAAGGCCAACGCGGTCTACGATGTCTTACCAGAGATTCTCCGAGTGCCGGGTCACAACCCGCTCAAGTCCGTGCACAGCATCTATAGCGCCGGGATGCACGGGTTATCCGAAGAAGAATGTCTCGAGATCGCCGTCGACACTGTAGCGGTGTTGAGTCAGATCCTAATGCATCTCGCCGAACGGCCTCGTGAACGTCGAGGATATGTGGACAAGATCAAAGAACTGGAGCGCCGGCGAAAAGAGCTCGACGCGCAGTAGCGTCATCTCGCTTTATGCTGCGACGGTTTGAAGATACAAATACTTCTGAAATCCGCCGAAGATTTTGCCAATTTCCTCCGGCTCGCCCAGGTCGGCGACGGCATCAACGATTGAGTCGTGATACTTGATCCGTAGGAGAGGAGTCAGTTTGCTCTTATCGAGTTCTTCGACGCCGACGGTCACGTAGTGCGAGAGGACGAAATCAAGGAACACCTGCTGCTTATTGCTAAAGCGGCTGCTGATCTCGATTTTGGCCTTGGCGGCGCGTTCAGCGCGAGTGAGGGTGGGTAGGGCATACGCTACGTGTGCTAGGACGTCGTAGAGGTCGCTCTTTTCCGCGTCGATGATTCGTTGTATCTCGGCCATTTGCTCACGGCCGAAACCTTTTTCTGCGAGGCCCTGCAATAGTTTTGCGCGTGTGTCAGGCGGGCTCCACAGCTCGCGAAGTTCATCCTCGCTCTTGAAGAACTCAGGTAGTTTGCCAAAAAGCATTTCCAGGAACTGGTGCGCAGACATCGGCGTACCGTCGTGGTGCCAGAAGCTCGTCACCACCATGTGCTGAATAGTCCGAGCCTTCCCGTCGCTGAGTGTCACCTTGATTCTCTGCCGTGGCGGACTCGGCCCAGGGCCCGGTGGAGGGGGCAACGGAGGCTCAGGTGGCTCTTCTTTAACGCGACGCGGGCGCTTTGGCTCGACTTCAATCGGCTCCCCGTCCCACTCCGGATCGTTGAAATGGTGGTGCGCCTTCACGAAGTCGTAGATCGTGAAGTAGTCCTTCCCATCGAACAATCGCGTTCCTCGACCAATAATCTGCTTGAACTCCAGCATTGAGTTGATCGGTCGCATGAGTACGATGTTGCGGATGTTACGGGCGTCGACACCTGTGGAAAGTTTTTGCGATGTCGTCAGGAT
>JALYJX010000330.1 GCA_030775065.1 Gemmatimonadota bacterium
CGCGCAGGAGCGCGGTGGCCGGGAACTTCTTCTTCTTGTCGATGTGGACGTAGATCACGTCGTGGATGTCCACCGTGAACTCCACCCACGATCCGCGGAACGGAATGATGCGGGCGGAGATCAGGCGCTGGCCGTTCGGGTGGGTCGACTCTTCGAACACCACGCCCGGCGAGCGGTGGAGCTGGCTGACGATGACTCGCTCGGCGCCGTTGATGACGAACGTTCCGAGTGGAGTGAGCAGCGGCAGCTCACCGAGATAGACTTCCTTCTCGATGATGTTCTTGGGCCGCTTGCCCCCTTCCGTCTCCTCGAAAATGACGAGCTGGAGCGTCGCCTTGAGAGGAGCCGAGTAGGTCATGTCGCGCTCGATGCATTCCGCGACGGAGTACTTGGGATCGCCGAGCGTGTAGCTCTTGAACTCCAGCGAGAAATTCTCGTGGACGTCCGTGATCGGGAACAGGTCCTTGAAGACTCGCTCGAGCCCGATGTCCTCGCGGTCGTGCGAGGCGGCATCCAGCTGCAGCAGCGATTCGAACGCGCGCGTCTGGATGTCGAGCAGATGAGGCATGTTCATGCCCTGGTCGAGCTTGGCGAAGGAAATTTCTTTCATCAATTCTGGCATATGTCACCTACGGGGATGGCGCAGACGCAAACGACTCCTGCCCCGGCGGCCGCGAAATTTTCGCGATGCCGGGGTGGAGCGATGGGAAGTGCTTCAGTTTTGGAGCGACGTCGGATATCGAGCATATCGTCGAAGTTGAAGTGAGGGATGGGGTTGAACGGCAACCCGGGCCCTTACTTCACTTCGACTTCCGCTCCCTGATCCTCGAGCTTCTGCCTCATTGTCGCCGCTTCGTCCTTCGTGACACCGGACTTGACGGTGCTTGGAGCTGCGTCGACCAGATCCTTCGCTTCCTTCAATCCAAGGCCGGTCAGCTCTCGCACGACCTTGATGACCTGGATCTTCTTGGCGCCGGCTGCCTTGAGGTTGACGGCAAACTCCGTCTGCTCCTCGGCGGCCGGAGCGGCGGCGGCACCCGCGCTACCCGCGGCGGGAGCTGCACCGACAGGCGCGGCGGAAATGGTGACGTTGAACTTGGTCTTGAAAGCCTCGATCAGCTCGGCGAGCTCGAACACCGACATGTTGCCGATGGCGTCGAGAATCTCATCCTTGCTCATGGTTGCGTTGGGGGGGGCCATTGTGTGTTTTCTCCGGGAAAAATTAGGCGCCTTCGCGCTGTGACTTGAGCGCGTCGAGCGCGCCAGCAAACATGGTTAGCAATCCGCTCAGGGCTCCGACGAAGGCCGCCATGGGTGACTGCAAGCCGGCACCGAGATCGGCCAGCATCTGCTCACGGGACGGGAGCGACGCCAGCTTCCTGACCTGAGCCGTGTCGATCGCCTTCCCTTCCAGCAATCCGCCCTTTACCGCGGGCTTCTGCTCGAACTCCTTCGCGAAATCCGTCAGGACCTTTGCGGCCGCAACTGGATCCGTTCCAAATACAAGACCGGTTGGACCTTTGAGGGTCTCGCCAACCAGCCCGCTCTCGTTGACCGCGCGCAGCGCCAACGTGTTCTTGATCACGACGTACTCGACGCCGGCACGCTTGAGGCGGCGGCGGAGCTCCGTCATGCGCTTCACGTTGAGCCCCGTGAAGTCTGTGTAGTAAAGCGATTTCGACCCTTTCAGCTTGTCGCGAAGATCGCTTACCAGCTGCTCCTTTTCGGCTCTCTTCATTATCGGCTACCGGTAAGGAGTAGTGTCGATGATCACGCCGGGGCCCATCGTGCTCGAGATGGCGACGTTGCGGACGTAGACGCCTTTTGCCGCAGGCGGCTTCGCGCGGACGATCTGATCCATGAACGCGGCGAAGTTTGTCTCCAGCGCCTCCGCCGGAAACGACACCTTGCCAATTGCAGCGTGCACGTTGCCGCTCTTGTCGACGCGGAATTCGATCTTTCCAGCCTTCACCTCGCGGACAGCGCGGGCGACGTCGAATGTGACTGTGCCGGCCTTGGGATTGGGCATCAAACCACGCGGACCGAGAACGCGTCCGAGCGCACCGAGCTGTCCCATCAGGTTCGGTGTTGCGATGAGAACGTCAAAATCGAGCCAGTTCTCCTTGATCTTGGCGATGTACTCCGTTCCGACGTAGTCGGCGCCGGCCTGCTCGGCCTCTCTCGCCTTCTCACCGTCGGCGATGACGAGTACGCGCACCGTCTTACCGGTTCCCGCGGGCAGCACGACTGTGCCGCGCACGACCTGATCGGCGTGGCGCGGATCGACACCGAGGCGGACGGCAACTTCGACAGTCTCGTCGAACTTTGCGAACGCCGACGACTTGACGAACTCGATCGCCTGCTTCGGCGGATAGTGCGTGGCGTGGTCGCGCCTTTCGGCCGCGGCCTTGTATTTCTTTCCTTGCTTGCGCATCAGTCCTTCACCTCGAGTCCCATCGAGCGCGCGGCGCCGGCGATCATCGCCATTGCCGACTCGACGGAATCCGTGTTCAGGTCCGGCAGCTTGATCTCGGCGATCTTCCTGAGCTGCGCACGCGTGACAGACCCCACCTTGTTGCGGTTAGGCTGACCCGAGCCCTTTTCTATCCCTGCCTCCTTCTTCAGCAGGACAGCCGCGGGCGGTGTCTTGGTGATGAAGGTGAAGGACTTGTCGGCGAAAATCGTGATCTCGACCGGGAGAATCGTATCCTGCCCCTGCGTCCGAGCGTTGAACTCTTTGCAGAACGCCATGATGTTGATTCCCTGCGGACCGAGAGCAGTGCCGACGGGGGGGGCCGGGTTCGCCTTGCCTGCAGAGATCTGCAGCTTGACGAATCCAGTGACCTTTTTTGCCATGATACTCCCTTAGAACGTTCAGCAGCGCGTGGTGCCCACTGTGGGCGGCGCTTCCAACTCCCACGGTTTGATTTATCGTCGTAGTGGTATCCGACGGTGCGCTCCTCGCCGAGTGATTCCGGCCGCCCCGCGCAAGGGCCAACTAACCTGTTGCCTGCTTTCCGTACCTGCTGGCTGTTACAACTAACCCGTTACCTGCTTCCCGTACCTGTTGGCTGTAACCCGTTTGCCGTTTCCTGCTTGCCGCTTCGCGTTACCCGATTCCCGTTACGGCTCGCTCGCAGCGGCAAACGCGCAACGGCCAACAGGTACGGGTGGCGGGGTAGTTCCGAGAGTTCAGTATCCTTTCAATTGCAGGTAATCGAGCTCGACACTAGTTGGTCTCCCAAAAAGCGACACCGAGACTCGTACCTTTCCTTTGTCACTCAAAACCTCCTCGACAGTTCCATTGAAATCGGTGAACGGCCCCTCGGTGATTGCCACCGCCTGACCAACCAGGAAAGGAATCTCTTCCTTCACTTCTTCCGGCTCCGTGTCGTCCGCGACACCGAGAAGTCTGTTGACCTCATCGGGGCGCAGCGGCTGCGGGAGTCGCTCGTGGCCGACGAACTTGATCACGCCCTGAATGCCGTTGACCGTGTGCGCCGTCTCCTGATCCATCACCATCTCGACGAGCACGTAGCCCGGATAAATCTTCCGCTCCACGTTCACTTTCTTTCCGTTCTTGATCTCGACCACTTCCTGAGTCGGAACTAGCGCCTGTCTGATCGTGCGCTCCTCGGGGGAGCGCGGATCGGCGTCGATCCGTCGCACAATCAGCGACTTGACCTTGTTCTCGTGGCCCGAGGTCGTCTGTATCGCGTACCAGCGGTGCTCCACGATTACCGTCCCCTGAAGAGCGATGGGAGGCCCTCCACAAGAATGAGCTGAAGGAGAACATCCACGAGCCCGATGACCGCGCCGATGAAGAGCACGAAGATGATGATCTTGATCGTCGTGTCCTTCAGCTGGTCGCGGTCGGGCCACGTCACCTTCCGCATCTCGGTCACGACTTCCTGATAGAAGTTCGCGACACGGGCTGGGAAGGTGGCCAGACGGGCGCCGAAGCCCGTTGGTCTGGTAGCGACCTCGACTGCCATCTACTTCGTTTCCTTGTGCAGCTTGTGTGCGTTGCAGCGCGGGCAGTACTTCTTCCACTCGACGCGCTCGGGGTGCAGGCGCTTGTTCTTGGTGGTGAAGTAGTTCCGGTTTTTGCAGTCGCTGCAAGCGAGGATGATCTTATCTCTCGGCATTTCTTATCCGTTTGATCCGCGTGATCCGCGGCTTTATCACTTGATGATTTTCGTTACGACGCCGGCGCCTACCGTGCGGCCGCCCTCTCTTATGGCGAACCTCAGACCCTCGTCCATCGCGATCGGCGTGATCAGCTCGATCGTCATCTGTACGTTGTCACCCGGCATCACCATCTCCA
>JALYJX010000331.1 GCA_030775065.1 Gemmatimonadota bacterium
GACAGTGCCTTGCTCACGGCGCGCTCGATGCTTTCCGGTATGCTTCCGCGCAATGACCGGAGTGGCTTTGGTGTCTCCATTAATCGCTTCACCATCACCGCCTGTGCAGTCGGTCCCGTAAATGCCCGCTCGCCGCACAGCATTTCATACAGCATGCATGCAAGACTGTACTGGTCACTTCTCCCGTCGAGATTCCGCTCACCGGCGGCCTGCTCGGGGCTGACGTACGCGGGGGTACCCACCATTACCCCGGTTTGCGTGAGCGTGTCGTGGCCGGCGACGCTCACCGCCTTGGCGATACCGAAGTCCATTACCATCGCCTCGCCTTCGTGGAGCATCACGTTCTCTGGCTTCACGTCGCGGTGGACGATCTGCTTGCGGTGCGCATAGTCGAGCGCCGAGGCGATCGCACAACCATGGTGCACTGCCTCGTCGATTGGAAGCTGATGCTCCCTGACCAGCCGCTCGCGAAGCGACTCTCCCTCCACGTACGGCATCACGTAGTAAAGAAAGCCGTCTGCCTCACCCGAATCATAGAGCCCGAGGATGTGCGGGTGATTGAGACGCGCCGCAACCTTGATCTCTCGGAGGAACCGGTCGGGGCCCAGTGACGCCGCGAGCTCGGGGTGCAGAACCTTAAGCGCAACGAGCCGCTCGTGCTTGCAGTCCTGGGCGAGATACACGGTCGCCATTCCGCCACGTCCGAGCTCGCGGTCGATCGTATACGACTGGGCCAGCGCGCCGCGGAGGCGCTCGACGGCCGCAGTTGCCGTCACATTGCCTTCTGGATCGCCTTGAACCGAGGCAGATCCCGGAGTGAATCGAAGTCGGAGTCGTGGTCGATCCACTCCCGGTGACCGAATCCCCCGTCGATGGACCGTTCCAGGCACGAGAGCGCGTCGTCGGCCTTGCCGAGCATGCTGTAGGTGCATGCGACGTTGTACAACAGCATCGGATCGTCAGGGTCGATCTCCAAAGACCTGCGCGAGAATTCAAGTGCGAGCTCGGACTCCCCCAGCTTTGCATGTGTGGCTGCTGCGAGATTGCACGCCCGAGCATCGTCGGGATTCAGCGCCAGCCGGTCTTCGATAAGCTTCAACACGCGACGGTTGATGGCCTGACTCTCGGCGTGCATCCCAAGCGATTCGAGGGAGGACGCGAGTAAGTCAGGTGCCTGAAAGTCCTCCGGGCGCACTGCCGCCGCCCGCTCGAACAGCTTGACGGCTTCGGCGAATCGCCCCTGCGATTTCAGCGCTCGTCCGTAAAAATACGGCGCCTCGAACAACTTGGGATCGAGCTTCATTGCGGTCTCGAAGTGCTCTTCCGCCTCATCGAATTGCTTGCTGAGCGATACGGCAATACCCCGCGCGACATGGGCCTCAGCCAGCTGAGGCTCCAACTCCAGCGCTCGCTCGCTGGCGGCGTCGGCCTGCCTGAGGTTGGATTCGCGCGCGTCGAAGTAGGTGTAGAGGAGCGAGCAGGAATCGGCCACGCCTGCATGCGCCAGCGCATAGTCGGGATCGATCTCTATCGCGCGATTGAACATCTGCCGGGCGTGCTCGAGACTCTTTCTCCGAAGCTGATGAAAGAACTGTCGCCCGCGAAGATAGAATTCGTATGCCTGAAGGTTGACGGTGCGAGGCTTCTCGATCGCCTTCTTCTCGTCTTCGCTCAGGATCACCCGCAGGGCCTTTACGATGGCCTGTGCGATCTCGTCCTGTATCGCGAAGATATCTTCCATCTCCCTGTCGTAGCGCTCCGACCACAGCTGGTACCCGTCGGCGACGTTAACTAGCTGGGCAGTGATGCGAAGGCGGTTGCCCATCTTGCGCACAGTTCCATCGAGCACGGTGGAGACGTGAAGCTTGCGGCCGACCTCCCCCAAGTCCTCGTTCTTCCCTTTGAGCGCGAATGAGACGATGCGTGATGCCACCCTGAGCGTCTGAATTTTCGACAAGGCGTTGATGATCTCCTCCGCCATGCCGTCGGCGAAGTACTCGTTTTCCGGATCGGTGCTCACATTGACGAACGGCAGAACGGCAACGGATTTGGCGGCGGCGACCGACGGTTGAGGCATCGTCGCCGTGTCGGTTGGCGTCGTAAGCGAGGTCGAGGCGAGCGCCTGCGCGAACAACGCTGCCGTCTTGTATCTCGCCGAGGTGTCGGTTGACATTGCCTTGCTCACCGCTCGCTCGATGCTCTCCGGGATGCTTCCGCGCAACGCGCGGAGAGGCTTCGCGGTCTCCGTGAATCGCTTCGCCATCACCGCCTGCGCAGTCGGGCCGGTAAATGCGCGCTCACCGCTCAGCATCTCGTACAGCATGCAGGCAAGACTGTATTGATCGCTTCTTCCGTCGAGATTCGTCTCACCGGCCGCCTGCTCGGGGCTGACGTACGCGGGAGTGCCCACCATCATCCCGGTCTGCGTGAGGGTTTCGTGCCCCGCCAGGCTCACCGCTTTGGCGATACCGAAATCCATCACCATCGCCTCGCCCTCGTAGAGCATCACGTTTTCCGGCTTCATGTCACGGTGGACGATCTGCTGGCGATGCGCATAGTCGAGCGCCGAGGCGATCGACCTCGCGTGATGCACGGCTTCGTCGATCGGGAGCTGATGCTCCCGGTCGAGTCGCTCGCGAAGTGATTCACCCTCGACGTACGGCATCACGTAATAGAGAAAGCCGTCAGCTTCACCCGAATCGTGCAGCCCGAGGATGTGCGGGTGATTCAGACGCGCGGCAACCTTTATCTCGCGGAGGAACCTATCGGGGCCGAGCGACGCCGCGAGCTCCGGGTGCAGGACTTTGAGCGCCACCATGCGCTCATGCTTGCAATCCTGGGCGAGGTAGACCGTCGCCATGCCGCCGCGGCCGAGCTCGCGGTCGATGGTGTAGCTCTGCGACAGCGCGCCGCGGAGTCGCTCGATCGGGAGAGGCGTCGTCACATCACCTGCAGCAGCGCCTGATACCGCGGCGAGCTCTTGATCGGTTCGAGATCAGGGTCGTTCTCCATCCATTCCTTGTGGGCGTACCCTTTGTCGACCGCGCGTTCGAGGATCGCGATTGATTCGTCGGGCTTGCCGAGTGACGCGTAGGCGCAGGCGATGTTGTAGAGAACGGCGGCATCGTCGGGGTCCACGGCCACCGCGCGGTCAACGAAGTCGAGGGCATGCTTTTGATCGCCAAGCGCCGCCATCGAGAGCGCGCCCATGATCAGTGCACGCGCGTCATCAGGGTTCAGCTCGAGCCGCTCGTTGACGAGCTGCACAGCGCGCCTGTAGGAATTCTTCGAGTCGACGTCCTTGCCCGCGGCGTGAAACGCTTGGCCGAGCAGAGTCGGCGCCTGGTAATCCTCAGGTCGAAGAGCGGCGGCCCGCTCGAACAGCTTCGCCGCCTCCAGAGGCTGGCCCTGGGACAGTCGAGCCCTGGCGAAGAAGTATGGCGCCTCGAAAAGCTTGGGATCGAGCCGCATCGCCGCCTCGAACTCACGTTCGGCTTCATCGAATCCCTTGCTCAGCGAGACGGCCAGCCCGCGGGCGACGTGCGCCTCGGCCAGATCGGGTTCGAGCTCCAATGCCTTGCGGCTGGCGAGGTCGGCTTGTCTCAGGTTCAGCTCGCGCGCGTCGAAGTACATGTAGAGAATCGAACAGCAGTCGGCGACGCCTGCATGGGCGAGAGCGTACTCCGGATCCAGCTCGATTGCACGGTTGAACATCTGCCGGGCATACTCGAGACTCTTGCGGCGAAGCTGGTGAAAGAACTGCCGGCCGCGCAGGTAGTACTCGTACGCCTGAACGTTCACAGTGCGGGCTTTCTCGATCGCTTTCTTTTCGTCCTCGCTGAGGATTACGCGCAGCGCTTTGACGATCGCCTGCGAGATGTCATCCTGAATCGCGAAGATATCCTCCATCTCGCGATCGTAGCGGTCCGACCACAACTGGTATCCGTCGGCGACGTTTACCAGCTGTGCTGTTATGCGAACTCGATTTCCCATTCTCCTCACGCTGCCGTCGAGAACGGTCGAGACGTGCAGTTTTCGCCCGACGTCGGCAAGGTCCTCGTTCTTTCCCTTGAGCGCGAACGACACGGTGCGAGACGCGACTCGCAGCGACTGGATCCTCGACAACGCGTTGATGATCTCCTCCGCCATGCCGTCGGCGAAGAACTCGTTTTCGGGATCGGTGCTCATGTTGGAGAATGGCAGCACCGCAACTGATTTTGCCGACGATACCGTCTGCTGCGGCAGCGTCTGCGTGTCGGTCGGTGTCGACACGCTGCTCGACCCCAGTGCCTGCGCGAACTGTGAGGCGGTCTTGTAG